>NZ_JBWKNX010000018.1:0-83320 GCF_059415785.1 Brevundimonas sp. GW821-FHT10A07 | reverse complement strand
GATCGAAGCCGCAAACCTCGTCCTCAAGCGTGATCAGCCCTGGACGCCCGTGATCAACTGACATGGTTGCTCCCCGTCGGCCTTCGCCGACGGGGAGGTGAAAAAAAGGCCGGAGCGTTGTCGCTCCGGCCCTTCATTTCAGTGCGGAGCGACGCCCGATCAGGCGGCGCCGTCGGCCTTCTTCTTGGAGGCCTCGGAATAGATCAGCAGGGGCTGGGCCTTGCCGTCGATGACCTCGGCGTTGACCACCACTTCCTCGACGCCTTCGAAGGTCGGCAGTTCGAACATGGTTTCCAGCAGGATGCCTTCCAGGATCGACCGCAAGCCGCGCGCGCCGGTCTTGCGAGTGATGGCCTTCTTGGCGACGGCGATCAGGGCGTCGTCGGTGAAGGTCAGTTCGACATTCTCCATCTCGAACAGGCGCTTGTACTGTTTGACCAGGGCGTTCTTGGGCTCGGTCAGGATGGTGACCAGGGCCGTTTCGTCCAGATCTTCCAGCGTCGCCAGAACGGGCAGACGGCCGATGAACTCGGGGATCAGACCGAAACGCATCAGGTCGTCAGGCTCGACGCCCTTGAGGATGTCGCCGGTGCGACGCTCGTCGATTTCCTTGACCTGGGCGCCGAAGCCGATCGAGGCCCCTGCCCCGCGCGCCGAGATCACCTTCTCCAGCCCGGCGAAGGCGCCGCCGACGATGAAGAGGATGTTGGCGGTGTCGACCTGCAGGAACTCCTGCTGCGGATGCTTGCGGCCGCCTTGCGGAGGCACGGAGGCGACGGTGCCTTCCATGATCTTCAGCAGGGCCTGCTGCACGCCCTCGCCCGAGACGTCGCGGGTGATCGAGGGATTGTCCGACTTGCGGCTGATCTTGTCGATTTCATCGATGTAGACGATGCCGCGCTGGGCCCGTTCGACATTGTAGTCGGAGGCCTGGAGCAGCTTCAGGATGATGTTCTCGACGTCCTCGCCCACATAGCCGGCTTCGGTCAGGGTGGTGGCGTCGGCCATGGTGAAGGGCACGTCGATGATGCGCGCCAAGGTCTGGGCCAGCAGCGTCTTGCCCGACCCGGTCGGGCCGATCAGCATGATGTTCGACTTGGCCAGCTCGACGTCGTTGTTCTTCGTCGCGTGGTTCAGACGCTTGTAATGGTTGTGAACGGCGACCGAGAGGACCTTCTTGGCGTGCGACTGGCCGATGACGTAGTCATCCAGGACGTCGCGGATCTCCTTTGGCGTGGGGACGCCGTCGGTGGTCTTCTTGAACCCGATCTTGTGCTCTTCACGGATGATGTCCATGCACAGTTCGACGCATTCATCGCAGATGAACACGGTCGGGCCCGCAATCAGTTTGCGGACCTCGTGCTGGCTCTTTCCGCAGAACGAGCAGTACAGGGTGCTTTTGGCGTCAGAGCCGGCTGCTTTGGTCATAGACCCTTATCTCACTCCCGCGGAGCGGACCGAAATGACCCGAAACGCGCTTCCTCCACGTTGATTCCAGCACTCTGGACGCAAAGGTCTTCAAAAAATGACAATCACCCATCCCACGTTCAACGACAACCCCGAAGGCGGCAGGGGAATGTTGCAAGGCGGGGATGGATCAGTGTCGGTGGGGATCAAGGCGAATGTCTGACATGGGGAGCTTGCAGGATTTGCGCCAGTCCCGGACGAAGTCGGGAGACGCGCCGGACCGGGGCGCGGCGCCCATCGTGGCCTTTGATTTCGACGGCACCCTGACTATTCGCGACAGTTTCACCGAATTCCTGCGCTGGCGCGCCGGTCCCGGCGGCTGGGCCCTGGGCCTGGTCAAGCTGGCGCCCGCCCTGGCCGTCTATGCGCGGGACCGGGATCGGGGTCGGATCAAGGCCGCCTCGGTGAAGGAATTCCTGGCCGGCGAGACGAAGACGGCCCTGGAGGCCGAGGCGACGCAATTCGCAGACACCGTCTGGGATCGTTTCATACGGCCCGACGCGCTGAAGGTCTGGAACGATTGGGGCGAACGCGGCGCCCATCGCGTGATTGTGACCGCCTCGCCCGAGACCACGGTGGCGCCCTTTGCACTCAGACTGGGCGCCGAGGCCTTGCTGGGCACCCCGCTGGTGTTCGATTCGGAACAGAGGGTGACGGGCGCATTCGCTGGGCCGAATTGTCGCGGGCTGGAAAAGGTGCGGCGTCTGAAGGCCGCCTATGGCGAGGACATGGTGCTGACCGCCGCCTATGGCGACACCTCGGGCGACCGCGAGATGCTGGCCATGGCGCAGCAGCCCGGATTCAGGGTGTTCCGCCAGAAGCCGTGACGGTCAGGCGCCGTCCGCGTCCACATCAAACACGACCGCCTTGCCGCGCGAGGTCGGGTCCCATCCCGCCTCCATGGCCGAGGCGACGGCGTTGCGGACCGCATCGACATTGACGCGCTGCTTCTCGACGTCGGGCCGGCCGTTGGGGCGCAGGGGCGGCGGAAACTGCACGATGGCTTCGCGCTTGAAATCGACGTGGCGCAAAGACACGGCCATGCCCTCCCAGACGTTGCCGCCCTTGGGTTGAGGCTGGCGACGGATTTCCCAAACATAGGTCTCGCCATCGACCTCGACCGTGCCGCTGGGATCTCGTGTGAACTGCATGACGGTTCCGATAGCACAAAATGAAAAGGGCGCGCCGCGACGGCGCGCCCTTTCGCCATATCATCCGGCGGTTTAGTGGCCGGGCGTCTTGACGCCGTCGGCGTCGGCCTGTTCGCGCTTGTCGTAGACGTGGTCGACGATGCCCCAGGCCTTGGCCTCTTCGGCCGACATGAAGTGGTCGCGGTCCAGGGTCTTTTCGACCTCCTCATACGTCCGGCCGGTGTGGTGGACGTAGATCTCGTTGAGGCGCTTCTTGGTGTAGCGGATGTCGGCGGCGTGCAATTCGATGTCCGAGGCCTGGCCGCGGAAGCCGCCCGAGGGCTGGTGCACCATGATCCGGGCGTTCGGCAGGGCGATGCGCTGGCCCGCAGCGCCGGCCGTCAGGATCAGCGAACCGGCCGAGGCCGCCATGCCCATGACCACGGTCGAGACCGGGCTCTTGATGTATTGCATGGTGTCGTAGATCGCGAGCGCCGAGGACACCTGTCCGCCGGGGCTGTTGATGTACATGGAGATCTCCTTCTTGGGGTTCTCCGATTCCAGGAAGAGCAGCTGGGCGCAGATCAGCGAGGCCATCGTGTCCTCGAAGGGCCCCGTCAGGAAGATGATCCGCTCGCGAAGCAGGCGCGAGAAGATGTCGAAGGAGCGCTCGCCCCGGCTGGACTGCTCCACCACCATGGGGACGAGGTTCATGTTCATCAGTTCGATCGGATCGCGCATTCAAGCCTTCTCGGGATGCCGTGGACGCGATTCAGGCCGCGCCCTTCTACCTAGCATATCGCGTCCCCGGGGGGGGGGCGCAAGGCGGCGGTGTAGACCGACGACTCAAGGGGCTTCGTTGGCGGGTAAGACAGCGACGGGCGTCGCCTCTCCTTCACGTTGTTGGCGTTCACGGACCATGGAGCGAACGACGCCATTTTCCTGCTATGAAGCGCTCACGCGATCGTTCGGCTCTGTATAGAGAGCCGCAAGGTAATCCTTGTCCCACTGACTCAAACCGTCGATTTCGGCGGGACTGAGGAAGAGATTCATCACCGTCGATTGGCCGCTGAGGTCGACGTCCGGGTCGATCTGGGCCAGAGAGACCATGGAGACAAAGTCGGCCAGCACGCCGAATGGCGCGCCGCCCGTCTTGCTCATGTCGACGATGATGATGGTCCAAGCCATGTCATAGCGGATGTTGGAGCGGATGCGAGAACCGTCGCGCACCGTGAGAAACCTTAACCTGTTGGAACTGGGGTCACGAACGGAATCGCCCTTAAGGACCGTTGCAATATCTCCAGCGTCGGTCGTCACTGGCATGACCACGTTCCACCACCGAACGGGCTGCGCCGCATTTTGAAATTCTGACAGGGCGTTACGAGTCAAATTGGTGTGCTGAATCGCAGGACGGAAACCGAGTCCTGCGTCACGTACCAACTTCTTCGCCAAGGCCGGGCCGTCGGTCGTCGCCAAAATTATCACATTGGGCCGGCAGCCCGGCCCGCCGACGTCCGCGCCAGCATCAAGGGCGTTCATGGCGATCCGGTCGATCATGAACTGGGCATAGCGCGGCTGCATATTGCTGACGCTGACACAGACGGGGCGGTTCCAACGGGCCAGCCGCGTGCCGCGCGGCGGCTCCCCGACCTCTTGCGCATAGGCTCGTGCTGCTTCTTCCAAGCGGCGCCCTTCGACGAGGACCGATTCCAGCTCTGCCGCTGGAGAGGCGTCGGCGTGAGATTGTTGCGAGGCTTGCTGCGCACCCGACAACAGCAACACCCCGACAAGAAAAGACGCCAAGCTCATGACCACGCCTTCGCAACCTCGAGATGATACAATCTATCCCTACGCGTAACAATGGGTGGCAAGAATGGTGATTTAACAGGCCTAGGCTTTAGCGCGTCTACTGCGGTGCGGCCGCCCCTCCGTCGGCGGCCGCATCCTCGAGACCGGCGCGCTCGCGCCTTTGCTGGATCAGGGAATGAGCCACGGCGGCTTCCTGTCGATCGCCATTCACGCGATCCGAGGGCGCGGTGTACAGGGCGGCGAGGTAGTCCTTGTCCCACTGGCTCAAACCGTCGACTTCGGCGGGATTGCGGAAGAGATTCATCACGGTCGACTGGCCGCTGAGGTCGGCGTCCGGGTCGATCTGGGCCAGGGAAACCATGGAGACATAGTCGGCCAGCGTGCCAAACGGCGCGCCGCCGGTCTTGGTCATGTCGATGATGACGATGGTCCAGGCCATGTCGTAGCGGATGTTGGAACGGAGACGCGAACCGTCGCGAACCGTGACCTGGCGGGGGTCTTCCCCGCGCATGGTGATCGCGACGTCTCCCGTGTCGGTCGTCACGGGCATGACAACATTCCACCAGCGGACCGGCGCGTCGGAGTTCTGGAAGTCGGACAGGGCGTCGCGGCTTAGGTTGGTGTGGTTGATGGCGGGCCGGAAGCCGAGCCCGACCTCCTTGACCAGCTTCTTGGCCAGGGCCGGGCCGTCGGTAGTGGCCAGGATGATGACGTTGGGCTTGCAGCCCGGTTCGCCGACGTCGGCCCCCGCGTCGAGGGCGTTGGCGGCGATGCGGTCGATGACGAACTGGGCGAAGCGCGGCTGCATATTGCTCATGCTGATGCAGACGGGGCGGTTCCAACGCGCCAGACGGGTTCCGCGCGGCGGCTCGCCCACCTCTTCGATATAGGCGCGAGCCGCTTCCTCGATTCGGCGGCCTTCGACGATGATGGCCTCGAGCTCTGCAGTTGAGGGCTGAGGAGGCTGGGGCGCGGCCTGGGGCGCAGACGTAAGGAGAAGGGCCGCGGCTAGGGCTGCAGACAGGCTCATCAGATTAGGTCTCCAGGCAACCGGCAGATGCAAAAAGGGCCCGCAGTGCGGGCCCTTTCGCATACCATCTCTGACGAGAATGGGAAGTTACACGTACGTAAGATAAGTAAGGCCGATCAGCCCTCTTCGTCTTCCTTCAGAAGCTCTTCCTTGGTGATCGGCTTGTCGGTCACTTCGGCCAGGCCGACGATCAGGTCGACGACCTTTTCCTCATAGATCGGCGCGCGCATCTGGGCGGCGGCGTTGGGGTTCTGGCGGTAGAAGTTCAGGACGGCCTGCTCCTGGCCCGGATAGTTGCGGGCTTCCTGCAGCAGGGCGGCGTTCAACTCCTGGTCGGTGACCTGGACGTTGTTGGCGCGGCCGATCTCGGCCAGGACCAGACCTAGGCGCACGCGGCGCTCGGCGATCTTGCGGTATTCGGCCTTCAGGTCCTCGTCGGACTTGGCGGCGTCCTCTTCCGGCAGGCGGCCGGCGGCCTTGTCGGCCTCGACCTGCTGCCAGATGCCGTCGAACTCGGCCTCGACCATCTTCGGCGGCAGCGGGAAGTCATGGGCGGCGTCCAGCTGGTCCAGCAGGGCGCGCTTCAGCTTGAAGCGGGCGGCGCCGGCGTATTGCTGGTTCAGGTTCTGGCTCAGCAGTTCCTTCAGCTTGTCCAGCGATTCCAGACCGATGCGCTTGGCGAAGTCCTCGTCGACCTTGGCTTCGACCTCGGCCTTGATGGCCTTCACCTTGACGTCGAAGGTGGCCAGTTTGCCGGCCAGGTGGGCGGCCTGATAATTCTCAGGGAAGGTGACCTCGATGGTCTTTTCTTCACCGACCTTGGCGCCGGTCAGTTGTTCTTCGAAGCCGGGGATGAAACGGCCCGAGCCGATGACCAGGTCCGCGTCCTCGGCGGCGCCGCCGTCGAAGGGCTCGCCGTCCAGCTTGCCCAGGAAGTCGATGGTCAGTTGGTCGCCCTCGGCGGCCTTGACGGTCTTGCCCTTCTTGTCCTCGTAGGACTTGGCCTGGCCGGCGAGCTCGGTCAGGGCTTCGTCCAGATCGGCGTCCGAGGCTTCGTAGGTCGGGCGGTCCAGCTTCAGGGTCTTGGGATCGACCGGGGTGAAGTCCGGCATGATCTCCAGGGCCATCTCATAGGCCAGGTCTTCCTGACCGGCCATGACCTTGTCCATGTCGGAGGTCAGCTTCATCTCGGCCGGAGCGGCCGGACGGATCTTGGCTTCTTCCAGCGCCTTCTGGCTGGTTTCGTTCAGCTCGGCGTTGATGATCTCGCCCATGAACTCGCGGCCGAAGGTCTTCTTGACGTGGGCGACCGGCACCTTGCCCGGACGGAAGCCCTTCAGCTTCACCTGCGGGGCGACTTCCTTGACGCGGGCTTCGAGCTTCTCGTTCAGCTCCGCGACGGGAATGGTGACCGCGAGCACGCGGCTGAGGCCTTCGTTCGACTTTTCGACGACTTGCATGGTCGGGATTTCTGACGCTCTGGGGCGCATGGACCGTCGAGACGGCCGGCGCGGAATGGATAAAGCAAGAAGGCCGCCCCGTTGGGAGCGGCGCCTCGAAGCTCGCCCTTATGTCGAGAAGGGCCCCAAAGGTCAACGTGAGCGTGGCCTCGGACGGTGGTTTCACGCCGCATCGGGGGTTATGTTGGCCGAATGAGCCAGCCCGCCTCCCCCATCGGCGTCTTCGTCACGCCCGTCACCCCGCTTCAGCAGAACTGCACCACCGTCTGGTGCACCGCCACGAACAAGGCCGCCGTGATCGATCCGGGCGGCGCGGTCGATGCGGTTCTGGGCGAGGTGGCGCGACGCGGCCTGACCCTGGACCAGATCTGGATCACCCACGGCCACCTGGATCACGCCGGCGGCGCGGCCGAGATGCAGGAGAAGACCGGGGTCCAGATCACCGGGCCGCAGAAGGCCGATCAGTTCTGGATCGACCGGATCGTGGAAAGCGGCCGGATGTACGGCCTGCCCGACGCGCGGCCCTTCACCCCCGACCGCTGGCTGGAGGACGGCGACACCGTCAGCCTGGGCGAGACCACCTGGGAGGTGCGACACTGCCCCGGCCACACGCCGGGCCATGTGATCTTCTTCAACCGCGCGGCGCGCTTCGCCCAGGTCGGGGATGTGCTGTTCAAAGGATCGGTGGGCCGCACCGATTTTCCGATGAGCGATCCGCCCGCCCTGATCCGCGCCGTGGTCGAGAAGCTGTGGCCGCTGGGCGACGACGTGACCTTCGTGCCGGGACATGGGCCCATCTCGACCTTCGGCGAGGAGCGGCGGACCAATCCCTTCGTGTCGGATGCGGCGCTGCAAAGGGCGCCGATCCAGCGGGAACCGGTGGGGCCGGCTTAGATCAGCGGCGCAGCAGCATGCCGATGATCACACCGACGCCCAGGGCGTAGAGGGTGGTCTTCATTGGCTGGTCGCGGATGCCGTCACGGGCGGTTTCGACCCGGCCGACAACCTTGCTGCGGATCAGTTCGGCGTCGTCGCGCAGGGCCTGACGCAGGGACGTCGTGTCTTCAAAGCTGCGGCGCTCGCCTTCGGCCAGGATGGCGTCGGCCTGACGGTCCAGACGCTGGGTCAGGGTGTCGTCTTCCAGGACGATGTCGTCGGGCGATGCGGGGGCGATGGGGGTCTGGGTCATGGGGATCTCCGGGGTTCGGACACTGAACCGGCGCGCCCCGATCCAGTTCCAACCCGGCCGTGAACATTGCGGGTCGCGTGGCGTTCTTTCAGCCTCAAAGGAGAAGACCATGACCTATGTCGAACCCACGCCCCCCGGAACGCCGCAACCCGAGATCCAGCCGGACCCGACGCCCCAGCCCGAAATCGATCCGTCCGACACGCCCGACGAAATGCCGCCGATGGAGCCCGGCGGCGGCGGTGAAGGCGATTCCCGCCCCTACGGAGCCGATTGAAGTCAAACCACAAAGACGTTCAGAGGCGGGACAGTAAAACGAAGTTCCGCACGGAACCGTCACCGAGTCACAGGGTTCACTTCGGCAAGCGCAACCGCAGCACTGAAAGGAACACCGATGGACAGCCAACCCACGCGACCCTCCGGCGTTTCCAAGCGAGGCTTCGCCTCGATGGATCCGGAACGGCAGCGCGAGATCGCGCGCAAAGGGGGCGCCAGCGTTCCCAGCGAAAAACGAAGCTTCTCCCAGGACCGCAGCCTGGCGGCCCAGGCCGGACGCAAGGGCGGCGAGGCCTCGCACGGGCCGAAGAAGGACGCGGCTTCGAACGAAGCCGAGTGATACGACTCCAGTGAATTCTGCAGGGCGGCGCGTCAAAGATGCGCCGCCCTTTTTTCTGTTCCCCGTGGCTCTGCGGACAGGTCCTGAATGAGAGAGACAGCGACACGGGCGAAGGTCGGACGCCAGCGCCCGTAAGCGGACCTTTCAAACGGCTATTATGGGTGGAAAGCGGACTGAGGAGTGATAGCATAAATCGATGAAGCTCGGCGTCTTAGCCTCGATCGGCCACAACCTCGCTGACTCGCTTGGCAGCGGCTCAAGCCTTGCATTCAATCTGTGGGACATTGATGTCTACAGAGACGCCGAACAAAGCGCCGAGAAGGTGTTGGAGGTAGATTTTCTTAGGGGAACGGTGCTTCGTGGTGTGGCCGGTGCTTCCTTGGCGGCTGGCCTCTCGCATGCGCCTCAGGTGCTAACATCGATGTGTGAAAGCCACCACGTAGACCCTGCGCTCATTCGTGGGGTGACGGTTTGTTGGTCCGTAGAACGGTCCACTCTTGGGGCGCTGAGGACATTCACCGTCACCGTCGAAAATGAGAGGGGCCGAGCCCGAACAGACAAGTACTATGGGGTCCCAGGCCGACGCCTGACTAAGGGAAAATTTCCACCGGCCACAGCTTGGCTATAACTCCGAAGCGGACTTTCTAAAGGTCCGCAACGGGTCGATTTCAGTCATGGGCTTCACCGCCGAAAGCGGCCGTTGGCCTCCAGGCCGGAAAACGGACGCGCCGAACAGCCGCTAGGGTGATTAGGAGACCTTAGGGTCAGGCTCAGCCAAGACGTGAGGAAAGTATTTCTCATCCCATTCGTCGGGTCGGAATAACATTTTGCCCCACTCCATTACCTCATCACCCGGCGTATAGGCTTGGCTGCGAGCAGGCACTTCAGGGTCCATATCCTCAGGCATGATGTGACCATGGTCGCGATGCTCACTGAGTCCTTGAAGCCGCTCGACCAAAAGATCGCGCCCTGCCGGGTTCATCCAGATTTGCAGGAAGCCGTCGTGGCCTCGGCTGAAGGTGATGCGCGGGCGGTTAGTCATTCGACGACCATACCCTGAAGCTCCCCAATGTCCGCAACGGGTCGCGAAGCGAAATTGACCCACCGTCAGAAAGCCGACCTTCAGATCGCGACTGCAGGTATTGTCGGCGCTGGCGAAGGCCCGCCCCGCGGTTTCACCCTCGCAGCAAGGCCAGGGCCACGCGGGGTTCGGGCGAAACCTCGAACCCGACCATGGACCAGCCGGACTCCTTGGCCAGTGCGGCGACCGAATCCCGCGTGAACTTGCGCGAGCTTTCGGTGTGGATGGTCTCTCCGGCCATGAAGCTGAAGGCGCTGTCGCCGACGCGGGCGGCGGTTTGGCGCGCGGCCTGGAGGTGCATCTCCATTCTGGACTGATCCGGGTTCCAGACGGCGCGGTGGGCGAAGGCGTCAAGGTCGAAATCGGCGTCCAGTTCGGCGTTGGCGCGGACAAGGAGGTTCAGGTTGAAGGCGGCGGTGACGCCCTGACTGTCGTCATAGGCGGCGACCAGGGTCGCGGGATCCTTGACCAGATCGACGCCCAGAATGAACAGCGCCCCCTCCCCCAGCATCCGGCGCGCCGAGGCCAGGAACCGCACCGCCTCCTCGGGCTCCAGATTGCCGATGGTCGATCCGGGGAAGAAACCGATGCGCCGGCCCTGCGGCAGATCGTCCGGCAAGGGCGACAGATGTTCGAAATCGCCGAGCACCGGCTGGACCCGCAGGCCGGGATAGTCGGCGCGGATACGGGCGGCGGCGTCCAGCAGGGCGGTCTCGCTGATGTCCAGCGGCACATAGGCGCCGAGGTCGGGCGCGGCGTCCAGCAGGAGACGGGTCTTTTCGCTGGCGCCCGATCCGAACTCGACCAGGACGGCGTCTGGGCCGAAGTCGGCGGTCAGGGCGGCGGCGCGGTCGCGCAGCAGGGCCGTCTCCTGACGGGTCGGATAATATTCCGGCAGGGCGGTGATGTCCTCAAACAGGCGCGAGCCCTCGGCGTCGTAGAACCATTTGGGCGGCACGGCCTTCTGGCCGCGCGACAGGCCTTCGACCAGGTCACGCCGGAAGGCGGCGGTCTGGGTGTCGTCCTCGGGGAAAACCTTGCGCTCGTGCGAGGCGTCTTCGGCCAGTCTCAGACCCATGAAGGCCCACCTCTGTTGGGGGTAGAAGAAGTTGCGATAGGTGATGCGGGCGTGGCCGGGGGGCGTGGCGAAGGCGCCGCCGCGCAGGACCATCTGATTGGCCATGAACTTGCCATTGTACTCGGCCGCCGTGCCCGGCGTCGGCTGGAAGCCGGGGTATGGGGCGTAGGCGCTGGACGTCCACTGCCAGACCTCGCCCGACAGGTTGGAGAAGGCGTCGGGCGCCGTGGTGGCGGCGTGCTCCCATTCCGCCTCGGACGGCAGGCGTTTGCCGGCCCAGCGGGCGTAGGCGTCGGCCTCGTAGAAGCTGACATGACGCACCGGGGCGGAGGGATCGACGGGAACGCGGCCGGTCAGGCTCATGACCGTCCAGTCGTCGCCGTCGCGGCGCCAGTAGAGGGGCGCGGTCCAGACCTCGGCCTTGACTGTCGCCCAGCCGTCGGACAGCCACAGCTCGGGTCGGGCGTAGCCGCCGTCGGCGATGAAACCCAGCCAGTCGCCGTTGGTCACGAGATCGGCGGCCAGAGCGAAGGGCTCCAGCCAGACCCGGTGCGAGGGCCCCTCGTTGTCGAAGGCGAAGCCGGGGCCGTCGTGACCGATCGAGACCAGGCCGCCGTCGAAGGCGACGACGCCGCCGCGCGGGGCCTCCAGCGGCGCCTGACGCGGCTCGTCCCCATAGGCGGCGGGGTCCAGCGGCGAGCGGGACATCAGGTTCAGCAGGTCCATCAGGAACAGCTCCTGGTGCTGCTGGTCGTGGTGCAGGCCCAGTTCGAACAGATAGAGTTGCTGACCGCTGGACGGCCCCGAGGCCAGCCAGGCGGCCATGCGGCGATCGATTTCGCGCCGATAGGCCAGGACCTCGTCCACCGAGGGACGGGTCATCAGACCGCGCTGGGGCCGGGGCACCCGTTCGCCCAGGGCCTCGTAGTAGGAGTTGAACAGTTGCTGGAAGCGCGGATCGACCGGCTGGTAATCCGGGTCTGCCGCCAGGATCAGGGCCTCGAAGAACCAGCTGGTGTGGGCCAGGTGCCATTTGCCGGGACTGCAATCCGGCATGGACTGGGCCGACAGGTCCTCGGGCGAAAGGCCGTCGGCCAGGGCGGGCATGGCGGCCCGGGTCTCCCTGAAACGCGCCACATCCGACGCCGCCCGCGTATCGGGCTCGAAGCGAGCATTCATGTCAGCCGTTCCGTCCCGCCTCAGCCCCGAAGCCCCGGCGGGCGTCGCGTCGTCCAAGCAGAACGAACGTCACGCCTCAGCCGGAGTTCCCCTGATCTAGGAAGCGTAACGGTGAATTCAACGCACCGGCTTGCCGCCGTGTTTGGCGTACTCCAGCCGGGCGATGCTGCGGTTGTGAACCTCGTCCGGGCCGTCGGCGATCCGCAGGGTGCGCACCGTCGCATAGAGTTCGGCCAGGGGCGTGTCGCCCGAGACGCCGGCGCCGCCGAAGGCCTGGATGGCGTCGTCGATGACCTGAAGCGCCATGCGGGGGGCGGCGACCTTGATCTGGGCGATCTCGGAGCGGGCGTTCTTGGCCCCCGCCTCGTCCATCATCCAGGCGGCCTTCAGCACCAGCAGGCGGCACATCTCGATATTGGTGCGGGCGTCGGCGACCCGCTGCTCCCAGACCGAATGTTCGGCCAGCTGTTTCCTGAAGGCGGTGCGGTTCAAGAGGCGCTTCACCATCAGCTCCAGCGCCCGCTCGGCCGCGCCGATCACGCGCATGCAGTGGTGGATACGGCCGGGGCCGAGGCGCCCTTGCGCGATCTCGAACCCCCGGCCCTCGCCGGCGATCAGGTTCGAGGCGGGGACGCGGACGTTCTCCAGCACCACCTCGGCGTGGCCGATGGGCCGTTCGTCATAACCGAAGACCGACAGCATCCGCTCGACGCGGAAGCCGGGCGTGTCGACGGGGACGATGATCTGGGACTGCTGGGCGTGGGTCGCGGCGTCCGGGTCGGTCTTGCCCATGACGATGGTCACGGCGACGTTCGGGTGGGCCATATTGGTCGACCACCATTTGCGGCCGTTGATGACATAGTGGTCGCCGTCGCGCTCGATCCGGGTCTGGATATTGGTGGCGTCGGACGAGGCGACCTCGGGCTCGGTCATCAGGAAGGCCGAGCGGATCTCGCCGGCCATCAGCGGCTTCAGCCAGCGGTCCTGCTGGGCGGCGTCGCCGTACATGTGCAGGACTTCCATATTGCCGGTGTCGGGGGCGTTGCAGTTGAACACCTCCGACGACCACAGATGGGCGCCCATCATCTCGGCCAGAGGCGCGTAGTCGAGGTTGGTCAGGCCGGCGCCATGCTCGCCCGGCAGGAACATGTTCCACAGGCCCGCCTCGCGCGCGGCGGCCTTCATCGCCTCCATGGCCGGCGGCTGGCGGTTCGGGTTCTCGCGCACCTGGGCGAAATATTCGGCCTCGCGCGGGATGACCTGTTCATCGAGGAAACGGCGCACGCGGGCGTGCCAGTCCAGGGCGCGGTCGGAATGTCTGAAGTCCATGTCGTTTCCTCGTTTTTCGTTCGCGTCTCTGACGGGCGCTGAAGACGAAAACGGCGCGGCCCCGAGGGGAGCCGCGCCGCAATCAACTGTTGCTCAGCCTGCCATCAGCGCTTCAGCAGCGGGGCCAGTTTCTGGGCGATCATCATGTCGCCGGCGATCTTCAGCTTGCCCTGCATGAAGGCCATCATCGGATCCAGCTTGCCTTCCGACAGGGCCATGAAGTCATCCCATTTCATCGAGACGGTGGCGTCGGCGGGCTTGTCTTCGTTGGTGACGGTGTTCGGCACCGAGGCGCCGTCGATGAAGATCTTGCCCTCGTCGCCGAGGTCGAGCTTCACGGTCTTGCCGAGGCCGGAGTTGTCGCCGACGGCGCCGCGGATGTGTTCTGTGACTTGTGCGAGATCAGGCATTGGAGGCGTCTCCCTTGGACGTTGGAACACATGCCGTAACCCGCATCGCGCAGGGCGCCAAGATCACGTCGGGTAAAGCTGTCGTCACTTGTCGTCGGACGAGCGCGAATACAGGCCGGCCAAGGCCAGCGCGGCCATGAAGAAGACGAAGGCCGCGACGATAGCGGCGACGAACGGGACTGCGTCCTGGGGCATGAGAAATCTCCTCCGCCCACGATTGCGCCGTCAGACAGGGTTCGCCTTGATCCGGATCAAACCGTCACGCTTCGGGATCGCCGTTCCGGAAGCGCCATTTCATCGCCAGGACCCCCGAAGCCATGACCAGGGCGCATGAGTTGGCGATGGTCACCGGCCAGGCCTGGGTCATGACGCCGTAGACGACCCACAGGGCGAAACAGGTCACGGTCAGGGAATAGGTCTTCAGACTGACCGAGGAGGCGTCGCGTTCCTTCCAGATCTTGATCGCCTGGGGCGCGAAACTGGTCACGGAGCAGACCGCTGCGGCCGAGCCGACGATATTGGCGATCAGGTCGCTCATGCCGCATTTCCAGCGGCCGCGACCGCCCGATGTCAGGGCCGGGACACAGGCGGCGGCCGCCGCGCCTGCATCGCCTTTTCGAAGGCGTAACCGAGGGAAAGGATGCGCGCGTCATCCCATTTTCCACCGATAAAGCTGAGACCTACGGGCATATTCTGATCAAACCCCATCGGCACGGTCAGGTGGGGATAGCCGGCGACGGCGGCCAGACGGCTGGCGGCGCCCTGCATGTCGTCGTCGTCCTTGGGGTCATTGGTCCAGGCGCGCGAGGTGGTGGGGGCGACCAGGGCGGACAGGCTGTGCGCCCGCATCAGCCGGTCGATGCCTTCTTCTCCCGCAAGTCGCAGCGAGGTGGCGCGGGCCTGGATATAGTCGGGGTCGTCCAGTCCGCCCATGGCCTGGGCCTGTTCGAAGACGTCCTGGCCGAACAGCACGGTCTCGCGCGGCTCGGCGGCGTTGAAGGCGATGACCTCGGCCAGGGTGCGTGTCCTGACCTGGGTCGGGTCGGTCGAGGCCAGATAGGCGTTCAGATCGTGCTTCAGTTCGTACAGAAGCACCTTGAACTCGGCCTCGCCCAGGGTGCGGCCGTCAGGCCCCTCAGGCAGATCGACCAGGACGGCGCCGGCGTCGCGCAGGGCCTGCAGGTTCTGTTCGAACACCGCCTGGGTCTCCGGCGAATAGCCCTGCAGGAACCGCATCACCCCGATGCGCGCGCCGCGCAGCGATCCGGCGTCCAGGGCGGCGACATAGTCGGTCTTGCGCGCATCCGCCTCGACCGTGGCGGCGTCGGCAGGGTCCGAACCGGCGATGACGGTCAGCACCCGCGCGGCGTCGCGAACGGTCGCCGCCATCGGGCCTGCGGTGTCCTGGGAATGGCTGATCGGCACGATGTGGGTGCGCGAGACCAGGCCGACCGTGGGCTTGAACCCGACGATCCCGTTGACCGAGGCCGGACAGGTGATGGAGCCGTCCGTCTCGGTGCCTATGGCCGCAGGCGTCAGGCCCAGGGCCACCGCCGCACCGCTGCCGGACGAGGAGCCGCAGGGGGTGCGGGCGGGATCATAGGGGTTCAGGGTCTGGCCGCCGACCGCGCTCCAGCCGCTGATCGAGTCCGACGAGCGGATATTGGCCCATTCCGACAGATTGGTCTTGCCGACGATGACCGCGCCACCGGCGCGCAGACGGGCGACCAGGGGCGCGTCGCGGCCCGGCGCATTGTTCGCCAGAGCCAGAGACCCGGCCGTGGTCGGCATGTCCGTCGTCTCGATATTGTCCTTCAGCAGGATCGGCATTCCGGACACGGCGGACACGCCGCGGCCGGTCGGCGAAGAGTCGCTCCAGCGCAGGACGGCGTGGGCGCTGTCGTTCAGGCGGCCGGCCACAACCACCGCTGCGGCGGACGGATATTCCCCGGCCTGACCGCCCGCCCCGGCCGCGCATCCCGCCAGGGACAGCGCGACCGCAGCCGCGAGGATCAGTCGGCGGCCGGTTCCGCCCGCTTGCCGATCGTGCGGTCCAGGAAGTCGAGATAGGTGCGCCATTGCTGAAGTTGCCTCGGTTCGCCGCGGACGCCGTGTCTTTGGCCGGGATAGAGCATCATCTCGAACGGCGTGCTCTTGGCCTGAAGGGCGTCGATCACGCGGGTGGCGTTGCCGAAGATGACATTGTCGTCGGCCATGCCGTGCAGGATCAGCAGCCGGCCGGTCAGGTCGTCGAGGCGCGGCAGGACGTCGGTGGCCGCATAGCCGTCCGGATTGTCCTGCGGCGTGGACATGTAGCGTTCGGTATAATGGGTGTCGTAGAGGCTCCATTCCGTCGGCGCCGCGCCCGCCAGGGCGGCCGCCAGGTCCGCATCCTTGTCGGTCAGGGTCAGCAGGCTGAGGAAGCCGCCGAAGCTCCAGCCCATGACCGCGATATGGTCAGGATCGACATAGGGCAGCGTCTTCAACCATTTGGCGGCCAAGGCCTGATCCTCGACCGCAGGAAGACCCAGGCGGCGATAGAGGCTGGTTTCGAAGGCCTGGGACCGGTCGCCCTCGCCGCGGTTATCGACGCGGAAGACGATATAGCCGGCCTCGGTCAGCAGTTGGTTGGTCAGGGGCTGCCAGCTCTTCTGCACGCCCGCGCCGGTGCCGGGGCCGCCATAGACCTGCATCACCACCGGATATTTCTTCGACGGATCGAAGTCCGGCGGGGTGGTCATGCGCCAGACCAGGGTTTCGCCGTGGCTCTGGATCGTGCCGAACTCGGGCGTGCGCAGCCGCGAGACATAGGGGGCGAAGGCGTGGTCAGCGTCGAGCCTGTTCTCCTCGATCCAGCGCACGCGCGTGCCGTCGATCCGGTACAGGGCCGACTGGGGCGGGGTCTTCGGATCGGAATAGTTGCCGACATAGGCCGTCGCCGGCCCGTTGACCGACACGTTCCACCAGCCGCCGGCCGGGGTCACCGCCACCGGATCGACGGTGCGGTTCAGGCTGGCGCGGAACATCTGCTGTTCGATCGGCAGTTCCTTGCCGTCGCGCATCGAGGCGGTGAAATAGACCTCGCCGGTCTGTTCGTTGACGCCGTCCAGATGTTTGACCGGATAGTCGCCCCGCGTGATGGCGCGTAGCTGACGGCCGTTACGGTCGTACAGATACAGGTGGCGCCAGCCGCTGTCCTCGTTCGACCAGATGAAACGGCCGTCCGCCAGGACATGGAAGTCGTTGTTCAGATCGACCCAGGCCTGGGCCTTCTGGCTGAGGATCACGCGAGAGGCGCCGGTGGCCGGATCGACGCTGAGCAGATCCAGCGTCTTCTGGTCGCGCGACTGGCGCTGGACGTACAGGGTCTTGCCGTCGTCGGCCCAGTCGACCCGCGCCAGATAGATGTCGGTGTTGGACCCCAGGTCCACCTTGACCCGTGCGCCGGTCTGCTGATCCCGGACATAGAGTTCGACCAGGGCGTTGGGGCGGCCGGCGCGGGGATAGCGCTGCTCGACCATGGTGGCGCCGGCGCCGGTGATCTCGAAGCGCGGCACGATGTCCACCGGGCTTTCGTCCACACGGGTCAGGGCGATGTAGCGTTCATCGGGGCTCCACCAATAGCCGGTGTCGCGGTCCATCTCTTCTTGGGCGATGAACTCGGCCGTGGCCCAGGCGATCAGGCCTGCGCCGTCGTCGGTGATCGGGGTCTCCTGGCCGGTCGCCAGATCATAGATGACCAGGTTCTGGTCGCGGACCCAGGAGACATAATTGCCCTTGGGCGAGACCTTGGCGTCGATCTCGTCGGCGGCGGTCTCGGTCAGGCGGCGCACCTTGCCGTCGGCGCGGCTGGCCAGGAAGATGTCGCCTTCCAGCGGCGCCAGGATGTAGCGGCCCTGCTGGTCCCAGGAATAGTCGACCACGCCACGGGCGCTGATCCGCATCCGCTCGCGCCGGGCCTTTTCTGCCTCGGACAGTTCGCCGGCGTCGGGGACCAGGGCGCGGGCGTCGATCAGCTTGTATGGTTCGCCCTCGCCGGTCGGGGCGGCCCACAGGTCCTGGACGTCCACATTGTCCTCGCGAGAGCGCAGGAAGGCCACCAGCTGGCCGTCGGGCGACAGGCTGACCCCCTTGGCCACCGGGCCGTTCAGGCTGGGGCTGGAGAAGACCCGCTCGGGCGTCAGGATATTGGAGGGCGACTCCTGGGCGACCGCTGAACCGGCCGAGAGGAGGATGGTCGAGGCGAGAAGAATTGTGCGCATGGTCGGCGACGCTAGCGGCGCTTCTGCAAGCCGTCACGAGGAAAAGTCGCCGTTGGGACGATGGCTTTTCCTTCCCTGCGAGCGGGTCTCAGATTAGAGAGGCGTACGATGACCGACGCCGCCCTCTCCCCCGCTCCCGTCAAAGCCAGCCCGTTCAACGAACTGGAGGTTCTGTGGGTCCGCCACTGGACCGACAGCCTGTTCAGCTTCGGCGTGAAACGGCCCGAGGACTTCCGCTTCCGTTCGGGCGAGTTCGTGATGATCGGCCTGCCGGGCGAAGACGGCGGCAAGCCGGTGCTGCGCGCCTATTCCATCGCCAGCCCCTGCTGGGCCGAGGAGCTGGAGTTCTTCTCGATCAAGGTCGCCGACGGTCCCCTGACCTCGCGGCTGCAGAAGATCGTGGCCGGGGACACAGTGCTGATGGGCAAGAAGCCCACCGGCACCCTGGTCCTGGACGCCCTGACCGGCGGCGAGCGGCTGTTCCTGATCGGCACGGGCACGGGCCTGGCCCCCTGGCTGAGCGTGGCGCGCGATCCGGAGACCTATTCCCGCTTCGGCCATGTCTATGTGATCCACACGGTGCGCAGCGTCGCCGACCTAGCTTACCGCGACTTCTTCACCCGCGAGATCCACGACGATCCCTTGATCGGCGACGAGGCCAGGGCGCAGCTGACCTATTATCCGACGGTCACGCGCGAGGAATTCGTGACCCCCGGCCGGATCACCGACCGCATCAAGTCGGGCGACTTCTTCCGCGACCTGGGCCTGCCCGAAGGCTTCGACCCCGCCCGCGACCGCGCCATGCTGTGCGGCTCAATGGCCATGATCAAGGAAGCGGGCGAACTGCTGGAGACCTATGGGCTCAAGGAAGGCTCCAACGCCGAGCCTGCCGACTATGTGCTGGAACGCGCCTTCGTCGGCTAGGGGTTGAAAAGTCCGCCCATCCCGGCGAAAGCCGGGGCCATGCACCACCCTGCCCTTGTCGCCGTCGACGCCCGCGTCGATCCCGCCGAATGCCAGTCGATGGCCGAGGTCCGCCAGGGCGTCGACGCCCTGGACCGCGCCCTGGTCGCCCTGCTGGCCGAACGCCAGCGCTATATGGAGGCGGCCGCCCGCATCAAGCCCGACCGCGACGCCGTCTTCGACCAGGCCCGCATCGACGACGTCGTGGCCAAGGTCCTGACCGCCGCCGAAACCCACCACCTGGCGCCCGAGATCGCCGAGCCGGTCTGGCGCCTGCTGATCGACCGCTGCATCGCCCACGAGTTCGCGGTCTACGACCGGACTCGGAGCTAACGCCTTACAGTGGTATTCTCCTGACATGGCGCATCAGGAACCTTCTGTCTTCAGCCAGCCTGACCCCGAGGCGGACGCCCGATCCCTGGA
The DNA here is from genome assembly GCF_059415785.1 of Brevundimonas sp. GW821-FHT10A07. Classification (NCBI taxonomy): domain Bacteria; kingdom Pseudomonadati; phylum Pseudomonadota; class Alphaproteobacteria; order Caulobacterales; family Caulobacteraceae; genus Brevundimonas; species Brevundimonas sp. GW821-FHT10A07. The sequence continues at coordinate 63,897 of NZ_JBWKNX010000018.1, read as the reverse complement.
AGAGGCGGAGGCCGATTTCGCGGCCGGCCGGGTCGTCCCGCATGAAGAGGTCGCAAAGTGGCTTCTGACCTGGGGCACACCTGAGGAAGGCCCGCCGCCGGAGTCTTGGGGCCTGGATGACTAGGGTGGTTTGGACGATCAGGTCCCTTCGGAGCCTCCGGTCGATCCAAGCCTATATTTCCCACTTCAACCCGCTGGCCAGTCAGCGCATAGCAAGTCGGCTCAAGGCCGCCGGCGATAGTCTGGCTGATTTCCCCGAACGTGGAGCGCCGATAGGCGGCGGTCGCCGCCAGTTGACGCATGTCCCACCCTATTTGCTGCGTTACCGCGTAGTGGGAGACATGGTGGTGATACTCGACATCAGACATTCCGCCCAGGACCTCGACTAGCCTCGCAGCCCTCGCAGCATCAGCTCGTGGCGATAGGCGGCCACGTCGGCCAGGGCGACATCCAGCGCCGTCTTGACCCGGTCCAGCGCCGGCGCCGCCAGGGTCTGTTCCGCCGCTTCCGCCTCGGCGCAGATCGACGCCAGGTCGCCGGCCCCGATCCCTGCCGCCGCGCCCCGAATGGTGTGCACCCCGTCGCGCCAGCCGTCGGCCTTGGGGTTCAGCAGCACAGACCAGAGGGCGGCCTGTTCGACGAACAGGCCCAGCACCTCTTCCGAAATCGACGCGTCGCCGCCGGTCATGGCCTCAAGCACGCTGAAGTCGACGGCGCCGGTCAGATCGCGGCGCGCCATCAGGCGGCCTCTTCCTCACCCTTGGCCAGGCGCGAGTTCTTCGACGACCACAGCAGATAGATGGCCACGCCGATCAGGTTCCAGACGACGAAGCCCACCTGGGTGACGGGCTTCAGACTCAGGAAGAAGACGATGCAGCCGATCACGCTGATCGCGCCGACCAGGGGCCACAGCGGCGCCTTGAACACCCGTTTGCGATTCGGCTCGCGAATCCGCAGCACGACCAGGCACACTCCCACCGAACAGAAGGCCGCCAGGGTGCCCGCATTGGCCAGGGAGGCCAGTTCGTCCAGCGGCAGCAGGCCGGCCAGGATCGCCACCACCACAGCCGTAAAGACCGTCACCACCGCCGGCACGCCGCGCGCCGACACCTTGGCCAGGCGGCGCGGCAGCAGGCCGTCGCGCGCCATGCCCAGGAAGATGCGGCTCTGGCCGAACAGGAAGGCCAGCAGCACGGTCGGAAGCGCGATCACCGCCGCCGCCGCGATCCACTGGGCCGCCGTCCCCTGCCCCATCTGGCGCAGGATCAGGGCCAGGGGCTCGGGGCTGTCGGCGAAATCCGCCACCGGCCGGGCGCCGATGGCGGCGGCCGCGACCACCAGATACAGGGCCGTGCAGACCAGCATGGAGCCGACGATGCCGATGGCCAGGTCGCGCTCGGGCTTCTTGGTCTCCTCGGCCGCCGTCGAAATGGCGTCGAACCCATAGAAGGCGAAGAAGATGATGGCCGCCGCCGCCATCACCCCGGTCTGGACGAAGGGGGCGCCGAAGCCGTTGGGCATGAAGGGGGTGAAGTTCTCGGGCTTGAAGGCCGGCAGGGCGATGGCGACAAAGACCACCAGGGCGGCGATCTTGATCACCACCAGCACGGCGTTCAGCGTCGCGCTCTCCTTGGTGCCCAGCAGCAGCAGGCCCGTCACCACCCCGATGATGGCCACGGCCGGCAGGTTGATGATCCCGCCGGCGTGGGGCCCGGCGACCAGGGCGGCCGGCAGATCGACGCCCAGACCGCTGAGGAAGCCGACGGCGTAACCGGACCAGCCCACCGCCACGGCGCTGACCACCAGCGAATATTCCAGGATCAGACTCCAGCCCACCACCCAGGCGATCATCTCGCCCAGGACGGCGTAGGAATAGGTATAGGCGCTGCCCGCCGCCGGCATCATGGTCGACAGTTCGGCATAGGCCAGGGCGGCGCAGGCGCAGACCAGGCCGGCCAGGCCGAAACTGATCAGCACCGCCGGCCCCGCCAGCCCCGCCCCGACCCCGATCAGGGTCAGAATGCCGGTGCCGACGATGGCGCCCACGCCCAGGGCCAGCAGGTGCGGCCAGCTGAGCGTCGGCTTCAGGCGTGGTCCGTCGTGCGGCGCCGTCATGACGTCGATCGAACGACGCCGGTTCCAGAAGGCCATGATGCTTGCTCCCCCGCCGCCCCACGCGACCGATTCCGTGCGGACCATGCCCGTCAAAGAAAGTTTGCGAAAGCGCTTGCCAACCCCCCAAGGGCTGGGTAGTAGGAGCGCCCTTCGGCAAGGCCTCTCGCCCCCGAAGACGAAGACGACCGGTCGGGTGATTAGCTCAGTTGGTAGAGCAGCTGACTCTTAATCAGCGGGTCGTAGGTTCGAACCCTACATCACCCACCATCGTCTTATTGATTTCATTGAACATTTTTACCCAACCTCCCGGGCCACCGTTTCTCGGCCAGAGAAAAACGGTGAAAAAAACGGTCGATTTCGAGGTCTTTGAAAGCCGATCCGGAAGGTCGCAAGCCGTTCTCTGACGATAGATTGAATCTATGCTCCGTCATGATGACGAGACTCGTCATTAAGGCAGGACCCAACCCGCCCGACCGCTTCAGGACCGAGAACCTCCGACCGTAGGGATCGGTATTTAGTCTTCTCGATCCTGTTTGGAGACTCACAGGTCCAAACTGATCGAGGATCTGCGTCATGGAAGAAACAACACGCGTTCCAGGCCGATTTCTGAGGACGCCGGAAGCTGGCCGACTGCTTGGCTTGTCCGGCAGAACGCTGGAGAAGCATAGGACCTGTGGCACAGGCCCCCGGTACAGAAAACTGGGCGGTCGAGTGGTCTATGCGGAGAATGAATTGCTTGCGTGGGCGGACGCGGGGCTGAGACTGTCCACTTCAGATCCAGCCGCCCTCCCCAAGACGCCGCCACCCAGCCATGGCCGTCCGGTCGGCTAATTGGATTGGAGGGCTTCGGCTTCAGCCGACGACGAGAGAGACCGCCATGCTGGAAGCGACAAGGCTCAAGACGACGAGCCAGGGCGGCGTCCGAAAGGGAACGAGCAGAACGAAGCCAGCAGCAGCCAAGGTCAAATCGATAGGCGATAGGACCGCGCTCTCCCAAACCGGATCATAGAGCGCCGCCGCAAGAATACCCACGACGGCGGCGTTGGCCCCTCGCAGTGCGGCTTGCGCGGCGGGCCGCGTCCGCACGCCGCCCCAGAAAGGGACCACGCCGACCAAAATTAAGAGACCGGGCAGGAAGACGCCAATCAAGGCGATGAACGCGCCGCCCAGGCCGTTGGGCGCAGGGGCACCTATAAAACCCAGATAGGCGGAGAAGGTGAAAAGCGGTCCCGGCACGGCCTGCGCGGCGCCATAGCCGGCAAGGAAGACGTCTTCGCCAACCCAGCCCGGTCCCACGACGCCGGCCTGCAGCAAGGGCAAGACGACATGGCCACCGCCAAACACCATTGCTCCTGAGCGATAGAAGGCTTCGAAAAGCGCCCAGCCGTGAGAATCCGTGGCGATGACGAGGAAAGGCAAGCCCAACAGCAAGACGCCGAAGACCAACAGAGCCGCAGCGCCGGCCCGCCGGCTGACAGGAAAGGGAAGCGGCTGAACGGGAGCCTGGGGTGCGCCACGGCAGACGACGAGCCCCAAGATCGCGCCCATGGTGATCGCGGCGACCTGTGTCAGTCCCCCCGCCGCCAAGGATACAATCAGCGTCGCTCCAACAGCGATGCCTGCCCGCTGAGCGTCCGGCGTGAGCGTCATCGCCATGCCCACCACGGCTTGCGCAACGATAGCGACGGCGACGAGCTTGAGCCCATGGACTAAGGCGAGCGCGATCGGGCCACCCAAGGACTGTGCGCCATAGGCAAACAGAACCAGAGCTGCTGCCGAGGGAAGCGTGAATGCGGCCCAGGCCGCCAGGGCGCCTAAGGGGCCCGCCCGCATCAGACCCAGCGCAAATCCCACCTGACTAGACGCAGGTCCGGGCAGGAACTGACAAAGCGCCACAAGGTCCGCATAGGCGGCCTCGTTGAGCCATTTACGACGCAAAACAATCTCGTCGCGAAAATACCCGAGATGAGCGATCGGTCCGCCGAACGCGGTCAGGCCCAACTTCAGAAAGGTAAAGAAGACCTCGCCTGCCGAACCCTGCGCCGCGCCTTCGGCGGCGTTTCCTTTTGGTGCTGGATGGATCACTTGGCCGGGTCACCGTTGGCTGTCAGGGTAGCAGGCCGTTCAATCTTCGATATCATCAAGCGTCAAGCGAACGGCGGGGCATCGGGCCCGCCTTAGCGATGAACAGCCCATCAAACGCAAATCGAACTCTGGCGACCGCCGCCGCATGACGAGAGTCAGCGCACCATTTGACGGAAGACAATTCTGATTATCGCTGCGTGTTGTAAGGGACGTGAAATCGCCAAAGTGATCGGCCGGAGGGTCGATCTCGATGGCCGAAGCCGACCCGAGCAGCCAACTTGTCCCTCCCCCATTCGCTCGCCCAAGATTCGCTCTGGCTATTGATTGGAAGGAGCGGCTTGATGTCTTCTCTTCCAGGGCCGGGTTCCGCCTCTGCGCGCCGCGCAACCTCAACAGAGCCGTTTCGACGGCCGGATACTGAATAGCCATGACCCGCATCCTCTATTTTGGCCGCGTCGCTGAAAAGCTGGGCACAGAAGGCGCCCTGGAGCTGCCTGCCGAAGGTTTGACCGTACGTGAGATAAGACGCCGCCTCGCCGATCAGGACGAGGTCGCCGCCGACGCCCTGATACGCTCCGACGTGCGCGCCTCGGTGGATCAGGTCATCGCCGGCGAGGACGCCCTGGCCCGACCGGACCAAGAGATCGCCTTCTTCTCCATCTTTTCGGGGGGATGAGGTGGCCTTGGACGTTAGACTGGTCTTCGGCGCCTTGTCTCCGGCGGCCGAGCTGGAGGCGTTCTTGGCCGGTCGGACGGGCGACGGCGCAGTGGTGACCTTCACCGGCCTCGCGCGCGGGACGTCCAGGGACGGATCGACCGTCGCCGCCCTGACGCTGGACCATTATCCCGGCATGACCGAGCGCTCTATGCGCGACATCGCCGAAGCCGCTGCGGCGCGATTTCAGATCGAGGACCTGATCGTGGCGCATCGCTGCGGCGAGATTACGCCGGGAGAAACCATTGTTTTCGTCGCCACCGCGTCGCCGCACCGGCGCACGGCCTTCGAGGCGGCGGACTATCTGATGGACAGGCTCAAGACCGAGGCCGCATTCTGGAAGCGCGAGACCGGCCCCGCCGGCGCGCGCTGGATCGAGCCCGTGGACGAAGATCGCGCCGCCCTGGCGCGCTGGAAGGACAAGACCCCCTGATGGCCGGAAGAATCGATGAAACTCTGCCGTTTCACCCCCTGAACATCGCGGTTCTGACCATATCGGACACCCGCGACGAAACCACGGACACCTCCGGCGGCCTCTTGGTCGAACGGCTGACCGGTGCCGGCCATAGGCTGGCCGGGAAGGCGATCGTCCACGACGATGTCGATGCGATCCGAGACCAGCTGAAGGTCTGGATCTCTGGCCCCGAAGTGGACGTCGTCCTGACGACGGGCGGCACCGGCTTTTCGCCGCGTGACGTGACCCCGGAAGCCGTCAAGCCGCTGTTCCGACGCGAGCTGGAAGGGTTTTCCGTGGTGTTCCACCTGGCCAGTCTGGGGACGGTCGGCGTGGCGACGCTGCAGTCGCGCGCCCTGGCGGGTCAGGCCGAGGACACCTTCGTCTTTTGCGTGCCCGGCTCCACCGGCGCCTGTCGCGACGCCTGGGACCTGGTGTTGGCCGAGGAACTGGACAGCCGCTTTCGCCCCTGCTCCCTCGTCGGCCAAATTCCGCGCTTCCGGGGCATCTGCCCATGAGCGGCCTCACCCATCTGGACGCCGCAGGCCGGGTGCACATGGTCGATGTCGGAGACAAGGCTGTAACGGCGCGACGCGCCGTGGCCGAAGGGCGGGTCTTCTGTGCGCCAGCCACCCTCGCCCTGGTGCGCGACGACAAGGCGCCCAAGGGCGCCGTCATCACCACTGCGGAACTGGCGGGGATCATGGGCGCCAAACGTACGGCCGATCTGATCCCGCTGTGCCATCCGTTGAGCCTAGACAAGGTGTCGGTGAAGGTGGCGGTCGACGACGATCTTCCCGGCTTTGTCGTAACGGCGGAGGCCCGTGTCAGCGGCTCCACTGGGGTTGAGATGGAGGCCCTGACCGCCGTCTCGGTGGCCTGCCTCACCCTTTACGACATGCTGAAGGCCGCCGACCGCGGCATGATTATCAGCCAGGTGAGGCTCTTGTCCAAGTCCGGCGGACGCTCGGGCGATTGGACCGTCGAGGAGGACAGCGCCGCGTGACGGATTTCGATACGGCCCTGGCCCGCCTCCTAGCCCAGGCGAATCCGCTCGGTTCCGAAGTCGTCGCGCTCGAAGCGGCGAGCGGACGCGTGCTGGCGACCGATCTCAAGGCGCGTGGCGCCGCGCCGCGGACGGCGGTCTCGGCCATGGACGGCTATGCCGTTCGCGACGTCGATCTGTCGATCCTGCCGGCGCGCTTGCCGATCGCCTCGGTGGCCTTCGCAGGGCGCGGCGACCTTCCCGTCCTGCCGTCCAAGACCTGCGTGCGGGTCTTCACGGGAGGCCCTGTGCCGACCGGAGCCGACCGCGTCGTGGTCCAGGAGGAAGTCGGCCGCGACGGCGAACTGGCCCTATTTGCGACGGCGCCGGGACCAGGACGTCACATCCGGGCCGCCGGTTCTGATTTCGAAGCCGGCGACGTGCTGCTGGCGGCTGGGACCCGGCTCGGCTACCGCGCCCTGGTGGCCGCCGCCGCCGCCGATGTCGCCGCCCTTTCCGTCGTGCGCCAACCCCGGATCGTCATTCTGAGCACCGGCGATGAACTGGCGGCGCCGGGCCAGTCTCTGGAGACAGCCGGCAGTATTCCCGAAAGCGTGTCGTTCGGCGTCGCCGCTCTGGTTGAAGCCAGCGGCGGCCAGGTCCTGGACCGCCGTCGTCTGGCCGACGCCCCCGACCAGCTCAAGGCCGCCGCCCGTCTTGCCCTGGATACGGCCGACGTGGTCGTGGTCACAGGCGGGGCCTCGGTGGGCGACAAGGACTACGCCCGTTCGATGTTCGCCGGGTTCGGCCTGGACCTGATTTTTTCCAAGGTGGCCATGAAGCCAGGCAAGCCGGTCTGGTTCGGACGCGCCGGTCGCGAACTGGTCATGGGCCTGCCAGGCAATCCGACATCCGCCATGGTCACGGCGCGTCTGTTTCTGGCGCCCTTGATCGCGGGCCTGGCGGGCCGCGATCCGGCCGAACGGCTGGCCTGGCGGGACATGATCCTGACCGAAGCCCTCAAGCCTTGCGGCGACCGCGAGACCTTTGAACGGGGGCGTCGCGACGGCGATGGCGTCGCCGGGCTCAAGGTCCAGGATTCGGCGACCCAGAAGGCGCTGGCCGGCGCCGACCTCCTGATCCGCCGGCGCCCAGGCGCGCCAGGCCTGCCCCCCGGCGACATGGTCCCGGTTCTGGACTTCTGAAGCCTAGGAAAAGCGCGGAAACAGCAGGTTGTTCTCCAGATGGACGTGGACCCGCAGGTCCGAGTCCAGCTTCCGACAACCGACATAGAGCGCGCGCCAGGAGCCACAGGCGTCGGCGGGCGGAGCAAAGTCGCCCGTTAGATCGGCCATGAGATCGAGGGCATCGATCAACTCAACATGATCCTGGAGCATTCGAGCGATGGGCTGGTGCAAGCTCGGCTCCCCGCCGTTGAGCATGATGGGAAACAGAATCGCCTCCTCCTTGTGCTGATGGTCCTCAAGGTCCTCGAACATGCGCGACAGCAGGTCGTGCAAGCCGCGTGGACAGTCGCAGCGATCCTTATGCGTCGCTTCGACGCGGCGCGCGGTGTCAATGAGACCCGGAAACTCGAGGCGATGGACCTTGTGGTAGCGCTCGATGATGTGGGCGATCAGCGCTGCGGGTTCGGTCGGATAGGGCTCGGCCTGGCGTGCGGTGGCGGACAGTTCGGCTTGGAGCTCAGCGAGATTCAGGCGACGCGCCTCCGCCGCCAGGGCCAGGGTCGCCTCCCCTTTGGAGCAGAAATCGATCTTGTGGCGCAGCAGGACGTCGCAAGCGCCCGGAAGAGAGGCGGCGATCGCGGCGATGGATTGATGTCGAAGAGCCATGCGGCGAAGGGTCCCTTTTTGCGCCCCGGCCTGGGGTTTCGCTCCTTCTAGGCCGCTGAGGCCGCGCTCGGCTTGATCGGCGTCAAGGGCGATGCTGACGCTCGTCGGCGCCTGCGACATGCCGCAGCCTGTTCCGCACGCCGCAGGGAATCACCGAGTCTGAGCGCCACGTTTTGACAGGGTGCAGCTATGGCGTTCGACAGTCCCTTGGCCGGAGAAATCTGGAACAGCAAATATCGCTTCCGCCCGCACGAGGGGACGGGAGACGCTACCGTCGAAGCCACATGGGACCGTGTGGCGGCCGCCCTGGCCGAAGCGGAGCCGACCAAGACCCGGGCGCGATGGCGGGCCCGGTTCCGCGAGACGCTGGACGCCTACCGGTTCCTGCCCGCTGGACGAATCCTCGCCGGCGCCGGCACTGGTCGCGCCGTGACCTTGTTCAACTGTTTCGTCATGGGCGTCGTCCCGGACGATCTGGACGGCATCTTCCAGCATCTGCGCGAAGCCGCCGTCACCCTGCAGCAGGGCGGCGGCGTCGGCATGGACTTTTCCACAGTCCGCCCCTCCGGCGCTCTCGTGCGAGGGGTCGGGGCGGAGGCCTCGGGTCCGCTCAGTTTCATGGACGTGTGGGATTCGATGTGCCGCACCATCATGTCCGCCGGTCAGAGGCGCGGGGCGATGATGGGCTGTTTGCGCATCGACCATCCGGACATCGAGGCCTTCATCGACGCCAAACGCGACGCGGTCCGCTTCAGGAATTTCAATCTCTCGGTTCTGGTTCCCGACGCCTTCATGGCCGCATTGGACGCGGATGCGGACTGGCCCCTGGTGTTCGACGGCGAAATCCGACGCACGGTCCGCGCCACGGATCTCTGGACCCGACTGATGCAGGCCACCTATGACGCGGCGGAACCGGGCGTGATCTTCATCGATCGGGTCAATGCTGCGAACAATTTGGCGCATTGCGAAGTCATCGCGGCCAGCAATCCCTGCGGCGAACAGATGTTGCCGCCTTATGGAGCCTGTCTTCTCGGGTCGATCAATCTGGCCCGCCTCGTCTCGGCGCCTTTCGAGCCCGATGCGGCGCTGGACGAACAGGAGTTGGCCGACCTCACCCGCACTGCCGTGCGGATGTTGGACAATGTCATCGACATTTCCCGTTTTCCTCTGCCCGCCCAGGAGGCCGAAGCTCGCGCCAAACGCCGGCTTGGCCTCGGCGTGACCGGCTTGGCCGACGCCCTGATCTTCTGCGGCGCCCGCTATGGAGAAGACCGCGCCGTCGCCCTGACCGGGCGGTGGCTGGGCCTGATCCGGCGAGAAGCCTATCGCGCCTCGGCTGAACTCGCGGCCGAAAAGGGCGCCTTCCCCCTCTATGACCCCGCGATGCTGCAGCGGCCCAATCTCGCAAGCCTGGATGCGGAGACTCGGGAACTGATCGGGCTTCACGGCCTGCGCAACGGCTGTCTGACCTCGATCGCGCCGACGGGCACCACCTCCCTCCTGGCCGGCAATGTCTCGTCCGGCATCGAGCCCGTGTTTGCTTTCGCCTATACGCGCAAGGTCATGCAGCCCGATGGGACGCGACGTGAGGAGGCCGTCGAAGACTACGCCCTGGCGTTATGGAAGACGCTCAAAGGCCCTGACGCGCCGCTCGACAGCGCGCCCGGCGACGCCTTCGTCAGCGCCCAGACCCTGACCCCGGAGCATCACCTGAGGATGCAGGCGGCGGCGCAGGCGCAGATCGACAGCTCGATCTCGAAGACGATCAACTGCCCGGAAAACATCGACTTCTCGGCGTTTTCGGATGTCTATCGTCAAGGCTATCGGATGGGTTGCAAGGGGCTGACCACCTATCGCCCCAACGCCATCACCGGTTCGGTGCTCAGCGTCGAGGCGCCGGCCTCCGTTCCGGCGGCGGCTCCGTCGTCCGACGTCGATCCTCTGACGCCGCGCCCCGGTCGGCTCGAAGGCGCGACCTACAAGATCCGCTGGCCGCTGGACGCCCACGCCGTCTACGTCACCATCAATGACGCGGACCCCGATGACGAAGGGGCGCGGCGACCGTTCGAGATCTTCGTCAACTCCAAGAACATGGCACACTACGCCTGGACCGTCGCCCTGACCCGGATGGTCTCGGCGGTCTTCCGGCGCGGCGGGGACGTCTCCTTTGTCGCCGAGGAGTTGAAGGCGGTGTTCGATCCCGGCGGCGGCGCCTGGATGGAAGGGCGCTACACGCCGTCGCTTCCCGCAGCGATCGGCGCAGTGATTGAGCGGCACCTTGGCCTCGCCGCCGAAAGCGGGTGCGAGTCCGCCGAATCCATCGAACCTCATCCCGTTTCCTCAGCGCCCGGGCCGGCGCCCTCGGCCTGCCCCCGCTGCGGCGCGCCAGGCCTGGTGCGCAAGGAGGGTTGCGACAGTTGTCTCGAGTGCGGCTACTCCAAATGCGGATGAGGGTCAGGGCTGAGACCGTCGTTCCGAGGCCGCGGTGAATACGGCCGCCGCGCTTCGGGCCTATCGGGGGCCGGCCGTCTTCAGCCTGGGTCTGCGCCCCTTTTTCCTGTTCGGCGCCCTGTGGTCGGCGGTGGCCGCGCCCCTTTGGCTTTACGCCTTTCTCGCCGGAGGTCCGGTCGGCCTTGGCTGGCACATCCATGAAATGCTGTTCGGCTATACGGGCGGCGTCGTGGCGGGGTTCCTGTTGACCGCCGTGCCCAACTGGACCGGCCGCCTGCCCGTCGTCGGCCGTCCGCTGGCCCAGTTGTTCGCCTTGTGGGCGGCGGGTCGGGCCGCCATGCTCGCCAAGACCCTGGCCCCCAGCCTGGCCGACGCGGCCTGGCCCGGGATTATCGACAGCCTGTTCCTGTCGGTCATGGCGGGCTTGATCTGGCGAGAAGCGGCGGCGGGCAGAAACGGCCGCAACCTTCCTGTCGCCGTCATGGTCAGTCTCTTCGCCCTCGCCAATATCGGCTTCCACCTTGAGGCGAAGGCGAGCGGTGTCGCCTCCCTGTCCACCCGACTGGGGCTCGGAATCGTCGCCCTGCTCATCGCCGTGATCGGCGGCCGGATCACGCCCAGTTTCACTCGCAACTGGCAGATCAAACGCGGCGGGCCGCTGCCCGCCGTCGCGGGTCGTTTTGACGCCGCAGCCCTGATCGTCACCGCTGCAGCCCTGACCGCCTGGTGCGTCAGTCCCGCGCATCCGGGGACCGGAGCGACGCTTCTGACGGCGGGCGGCCTGACGCTGTTGCGTCTGGGGCGATGGCGCGGTCACGCGACCCTGACCGAACCGCTCGTGTGGATCCTGCACCTCGGCTATATGTGGCTTGCTGCGAGCTTGATCCTGATGGGTCTCTCGATCACCGCGCCGCGCCTGATGTCACCGTCCGTCGGCGTGCACGCCCTGACGGCGGGGGCGGTCGGCGTCATGACCCTGGCCGTCATGACCCGCGCCAGCCGGGGCCATGCCGGACGGCCCCTGGTCGCCGGGCGAACCGAGGTCGCGATCTACGGACTGATCAACGCCGCCGCCCTGTCCCGCGTGGCGGGCGGACTGACGCCCAGCCTCTATCCGCTGCTGCTGACCGTCTCCGCCGCCCTCTGGTCGGCGGCCTTTTTCACATTCGTGTTCGCCTATGGGCCGATGCTGGCGACGCCGCGCCTGGCCCGACCGTGATCCCTGTCAGGCGTAGCGCGCGGCGGCGGTCGCCTTGACCAGGGCGATCACGGGCAAGCCGGGCGTCAGATCGAGCTGGCGACAGGCCTGAGGCGTGACCAGGGCTTTCAGCGTGAGCCCGCCCGCCTCCAGCCGCGTCAGAACCCCGTCTCCTCGGGTTTCAAGGCTCGCCACCCGCATCGGCAGCCGGTTCTGGAAACTGGCGTCGATCGGGTCGGTCAGGGCCAGGGCCACGTCGCGCGCATCGACCACGATCCTCAGCCGCTCGCCCGGCGCGACATCCAGAAGCGGCGACAGGAAGGGGGTTCCGGCCAGGTCGATCCGCGTGGCGCAGCCGGCCGGGTCGTGCCCGCTCACCCGCCCGTCGAGGATGGACAGCGGCGCACTGAGCCCGGCGGCGGTCTCGGCCTCCGGCCGGTCGAAAGCCTGGTCCGGGGGCTCGGCGCCCACGGCGCGACCGTCACCGACCAGCACCACACGATCGGCCAGACGCGCGACCTCTTCGACGGCGTGACTGACGTAGAGAATGGGCGGTCCCGCTCGCGACAACTGATCGAGATAGGGCAGGATTTCGCCGCGTCGGGCGCCGTCCAGGCCCGAAAGGGGTTCGTCCAGGATCAGCAACCGGGGGCGGGTCAACAGCGCACGCCCGATCGCGACCCGGCGCGCCTCGCCGCCCGACAACACGCCGGGCCGCCGCTCCAGAAGGGCTTCAAGCCCCAGCAGGGCGACGATTTCCTCCAGATCCGGCCGAGGATCGCCGGCCCGTCGCGGGCCGTACAGAAGATTGTCCCGCGCCGTCATGTGCGGAAACAGGCGCGCGTCCTGGAACACGTAGCCGATACGCCGCTTCCAGGTCGGAATCGACAGACCCGTTGAGTCGTCGAACAAGACCTCTCCGTCCAGCGCCACCCGGCCGCTACGGGGGCGGATCAGGCCGGCGACGACCTCGGCCAGAGTGGTTTTTCCGCTGCCCGAGCGGCCGAACAGGCAGGTGATGCGGGCGTCGCTCGAGAAATCGATCTCCAACGAGAAATCGCCGCGCTCGATCTGACAGGATACGTCCAGGGTCATCGCGTCGCCCCGATCCGCTGGGCGGCGACCCGGGCGCCCCACTCGGAGATCAGGAGCGCCGTAATCGAGACGCCGATGGAGATCAGGACGAGCCGCAGCGCAGCGGCCTCGCCGCCCGGCGCCTGGGTCAGACTATAGATGGCCAGCGGCAGGGTGCGGGTCTCGCCGGGTATGTTGGCGACGAAGGTAATGGTGGCGCCGAACTCGCCCAAGGCCTTGGCGAAGGCGAGCACGGTTCCGGCGGCGAGACCCGGCAGAGCGAGCGGCAGAGTGACGGTCAGGAAACGAATGAAGGGGCTGGCCCCCAGGGTTTCAGCGGCCCGCTCGATTCGGGGATCGACAAGGTCGAACGACAGCTGGACGGCCCGCACCAGCAGCGGAAACCCCATGATGGCGGCGGCCAGCGCCGCCCCCGTCCAATCGAAGGCGAAGACGATTCCCAGCGGCTCCAGCCAGGCGCCAAGCGGACCGCTGCGTCCGAACAGCAGCAAGAGCCCATAACCTGTCACGACCGGCGGCAGGATCAGCGGCAAATGGGTCAGGCCCGACAGCAGGCCCTTTCCGGGGAAGTCGCCGCGCGACAGGAGATAGGCCAGGGCGACGCCGGGCGGCAGGCTGAACAGGGTCGCGGTCGCCGCGACCTTCAGCGACAGACCGATGATCTGCTGTTCCTCGAGACTGAACGGGATCACCGGACGGGCTCAAACGGGCGGGGCAAAGCCGAATTCCCTAAACAAAGCCTGACCCTGGGGGCTGGTCAGAAAATCGAGGAAGACCTGCGCCCCCTGAATATCCCCGGCCCCGTCAAGGCGTCGGACGGGCGCGCCGGGATAGAGGATGGGCACATGGGCGTCCGTTGGAAAGACCGCCGCCACCCGGACCTTCGCCTCGACGCGGGCGTCGGTCGCATAGACCACCCCGAGCGGGGTCTCTCCTCGCGCCACCAGCGCCAGGGCGGCGCGTACATCCGCTGTCGGCGCCAGGCGATCCTTGACCTGGGACCAGAGGTTCAGACGCATAAGCGCCTGTCGCCCATAACGGCCCGCCGGCACTGAGGCCTCGGCAATGGCCAGACGGCCCTCCCCTAGTCGCTGAGCCACGGCGTCTGGCGAGGCCAGATCGACCATGCCGGCCGCAGCCGAGGCCGGCGCGACCAACACCAGCCGATTGGCGGCGAGGCGGCGGCGCGCGGCGATCTCGACCAGGCCGCGGCCTTGCAGCCAGTCCATCCAGTCTTCGTCGGCCGAGATGAACAGATCGGCCGGGGCGCCTTGCGCGATCTGACGCGCGAGCTGGGCGCTGCCGGCATAGGTCGCGCGAACGCGCCGCCCCGAGGACCGATCATACTGGGCGGCGGCGGCGTCGAGCACTTCACGCAGGCTGGCCGCCGCGAACAGGTCGAGCGGCCGGTCTTCGGATGAGCGGGGCGCGCATCCCGCCAGAGCCGTCGCCCCGATCAGGGCCAGCACGCGACGCCGTCCGACATCGCCTTCTTTCATCGACATGGGCTCGTCTCTCCACGCGGCGCCCCGGGCATCGCTTCGGCCGATTAACATGGTCGTCCGCCCGGCCGCACAAGACTTGAAGGGTTTCGACTTGATCTTCGTCAAGATCATTCCACGCGCCCATCATAGTCGGGTGCAGGTTCATCGTGTAACACATCAGTCAGTATTCGCTCCGAGCCGTCCGACCTACAGCAATCGCGCCAAGGTCTGACGGCCGGATCCGCAAGGATCGAGGGCGGCGGGAGAAATCCCTCCGCCTCCCGCCTCTGGAAAGGAGCTTCCATGGCGTTTGACGCCGCTGCCATGACCGACGGCTTTGGCCGCCGGTTCCATTATCTTCGCCTCTCGGTCACGGAGGTGTGCAACTTCAGTTGCACCTATTGCCTGCCGAACGGCTGGAAGAAGACGGGCCCTCTGTCGTTTTTGACAGTCGAGGAGATCGGTCGGCTGGTGGCCGGATTTTCGGACCTGGGCCTCAGCAAGGTGCGTCTGACCGGCGGAGAGCCGACCGTCCGCAAGGATTTCGACGCGATCCTGCGGACGGTCGCCGCCTCGCCCGGCGTGGCCAAGATCGCCGTAACCACTAACGGCTGGAACCTGGCGCGCCAGGTCGAGGGCTGGCGCGCCTCAGGACTGACCCACATCAACCTCAGCATCGACTCCATCGATCCGCAGGTTTTTCATCGGATCACCGGCCACGACAAATTGGGCCAGGTTCTGACGGGGCTCGACCGCGCCCTTGAGGAGGGCTTCTCCGCCGTCAAGGTCAACGCCGTCCTGTTGCGCGAAACGGCCGAGGCGGGATTCGACGACTGGGCGCGTTTCGTGCGCGACCGCCCCGTCTCCGTTCGCTTCATCGAACTGATGAAGACGACCGAAAACGACGATTTCTTCACCCGCCATCATGTCAGGGCCGACAGATTCCGCGCCTGGCTGGATCACAACGGTTGGATGCCGACGCCGCGCGCCTTCGACGCAGGCCCGGCTTTCGAATACCGCCATCCCGATCACGCCGGCGCGCTCGGCTTCATCGCCCCCTATGCGCCGGGGTTCTGCGACAGCTGCAACAGGCTGCGCGTGACCGCACGAGGCAAACTGCGGCTTTGCCTGTTCGGCGACGGGGGCGTCGATCTGCGCGAACTGCTGCAGAACGACGACGACCGCGAAGCCCTCACCCGTCGTATCGTCTCCTCGCTCGGCGGCAAGGCCGCCGGCCACGACCTGGCGTCGGGTCGTTCGGGCGACCTAAAAAACCTCGCCCAGCTCGGCGGCTGATCAGGACAGACTTGAGCCGCAGGTGCGCCCTGAGCGGGTCGTCCACCGCTCGATCTCCGCCTTGCCGGCGCCGCCGGCGGGCGCGGGCATATGGTTGTCGATCAGCGGGTGCGGGCGCGCCAGTCGTTCCAGGGCGTCCGGACGTCCCAGGCTCACTTCCGCGCCGCGCACCACGACCCCGTAGCTGGACAGACCAGCGAAGGCGCGGGACAGATTTTCGGGCGACATGCCCAGCAGTGACGCCAGTACGCGCTTCTCGTGCGGCAAGACGATCGGATCACGCAAACCCTGACGCGCCCTTTGGGTGATCAGATAATTGGCCAGCCGCTCGACCCCGCCCCGCAGCTTCTGGTTCTTTACGGCCCGGACCAATCCCCGATAACAGCCGGACACTTCCTCCGCGACGGCGAAGCTGAAGTCCGCGTCCTGGCGCATGGTGCGACGCAGAGCCTCGCCCGACAGCATCAGGATTTCAGATCGCTCCAGGGTGCGCGCAGACATCAGCGCGTCCGCATCAAGCACGACTGCGGCCAGGATGAAGGTCGAGACCGGACGCAGCAGCGCCAGCGTCGTCTCCTTCTCCTTCCACGAGCCCTGAAGCTCCACCGCGCCTTCCAGAAGAACATAGAGGAAGTCGACCGTGTCGCCTTCCATCAGAAGCGTGGTTCCGGCAGGAAACCGTTGAAGAAAGGCCCCCGCCGTCACGTCGCGAAAGACCTCGGGCGAGGCCCGCGAAAACAACGGCAGGGCTCGGACGCGATCGAGATCGGAAGCGCGCATGGTCATGGCTATGGCTCCTGATGCGGTCGGGACAGTCGTCTCCTCGACGGAACAGGTTGATTCCATCTAGGCGACGCCCCCGTTCGATAGGCCGTCGATTGACAAACATCAATCCACGCCCCGACCTAAGACAAGACAACAACTGCCAAATGTCGCTTTACTTGGAAAATCATGTATAAATTCGCCACACGACCGCTTTTACAAAGACGCGAATTGATACGCATCAAATAAGACTGACGAGACGCCAGCTAGGACAGCTGAGCGGCGGCCGCTGAGACGCCGTCCGTGAAGGGAGCAGTCCGTTGGCATCCGCCGAAAACCCCGCCCCAGGCGCCGCATCGGCCCTGTGGGTCAGCACCTTCGCCTTCACCGCCTGTTTTGCGGTGTGGACGATTTTCTCGATCATTGGCGTCCAGATAAAGACCAACCTGGGCCTCTCCGAAGCCCAGTTCGGCCTGCTGGTCGGAACGCCGATCCTGACCGGATCCCTGGTTCGGGTCTTTCTGGGCGTCTGGACCGAGCAGTTCGGCGGACGGCGCGTCAATCTGATCGTCATGGTCCTGGCGGCGGCGGCGACCTTCCTGCTGTCCTACGCCCAGACCTACGGCCAGTTTCTGATCGCCGCCCTCGGCGTCGGCATGGCCGGGGGCGCCTTCGCCGTCGGCGTCGCCTATGTCTCGAAATTCTATCCCGCCGGCCGTCAGGGCACGGCGCTCGGCATCTTCGGCGCCGGCAACGTCGGCGCAGCGGTTACCAAGTTCGCCGCGCCCTTTGTGATGCTGGCCCTGGGTTGGGAGGCCGTCGCCCAGATCTGGGCCGGCGCCCTGCTGATCATCGCTCTTGGCTTTTTCCTGCTGACCCGCGACGAGCCGCAGTTGGTCGCGCGTCGCCGCAGTGGTGAAAAGGCCGCCGCCGCCTGGATGCAACTGACCCCGCTGAAGGATCTGCGGGTCTGGCGCTTCGCCCTCTATTATTTCTTCGTCTTCGGCGGCTTTGTCGCCCTCGCCCTATGGCTGCCGCACTATCTCACCGGCGCCTATGGGGTGGGGATCGGCGTCGCCGGCATGCTGGCGGCCGCCTATTCGATACCGGGTTCGTTGTTCCGGGTTTTCGGCGGCTGGTTGTCGGACAAGATCGGCGCCCGCAAGGTCATGTATCTGACCTTCGCCATCAGCGTGATCTGCACCTTCATCCTGTCCTATCCGGCGACCGCCTATGTGGTCGATGGGATCGAAGGCCCGATCCGCTTCCGCCTGGCGATCAGCCTGCCGGTCTTCACGGCCCTGGTGTTCGTCCTCGGCTTCGCCATGAGCCTGGGCAAGGCCGCCGTCTACAAGCACATCCCCGTCTACTACCCCGACCACGTCGGCTCCGTCGGCGGTCTGGTGGGCATGATCGGCGGTCTGGGCGGCTTCATCATGCCCATCGTCTTCGGCGCCCTCAATGACCTGACCGGCGTCTGGACCAGCTGTTTCATGCTGCTGTTCCTCCTGGTCCTGACCGCCCTCGTCTGGATGCACTTCGCGGTGCGCCGGATGGAGCGCCGCCGCGCGCCCATTCTGGCGGACCTGCCGGAATTCCCCGAACTGGCGGGCGTCGGCCCGGACAAGGCCGCCTCCTCATCCCTGCGTTCGCATTAGAGAAAGACGCATATGTCTCGTCACATTCTGCATGACTGGCGTCCGGAGGATCCCGCGTTCTGGGCCGCTTCCGGACACCGGATCGCCCGCCGCAATCTCTGGATCTCGATCCCCAATCTGCTGCTGGCCTTTTCCATCTGGATGCTCTGGTCCACGGCGGCGACCCGTCTCAACACGGTCGGCTTCAAGTTTTCGACCGCCGAGCTGTTCTGGCTGACGGCGCTGCCGGCCCTGTCGGGCGCAACCTTGCGGATCTTCTACAGTTTCATGGTCCCCATTTTCGGCGGGCGGCTATGGACCACCCTATCGACCCTGTCCCTGGCCATCCCCGCCATCGGCATAGGGGTCGCCGTCCAGAACCCTGAGACGCCCTATGGGGTCTTTGTCGTCCTGGCCCTGTTCTGCGGCCTGGGTGGCGCGGCCTTCGCCTCGTCCATGGCCAATATCGGCTTCTTCTTTCCCAAGGCCCAGAAGGGCAACGCCCTGGCCCTGAACGCCGGCTTCGGCAACCTGGGGGTCAGCGTCCTCCAGTTCACCGCGCCTCTGATCACCGGCGTGGCCCTGTTCAGCCCCCTGCTGGGCGCGCCTCAGACCTTTGTCGAAGACGGTGTTCAGCATCAGGTCTGGCTTCAGAATGCGGGCTTCGTCTGGGTCCCCTTCATTCTGATCGCCGCCGCCGCCGCCTGGTTCGGCATGAACGACGTCGCCTCGGCGCGCGCGTCGTTCCGCGAGCAGGCCGTGGTGTTCCAGCGCAAGCACAACTGGCTGATCTGCTTTCTCTACATCGGCACCTTCGGGTCCTTCATCGGCTTCTCGGCCGCCTTCCCCCTGCTCGGCAAGACGCTCTTCCCCGATGTGAACATCCTGCAGATCGCCTTCCTCGGCCCCCTGGTCGGCGCCGCATCTCGGGCCTTGACCGGCTGGGTGTCTGATCGCTGGGGCGGGCACAACGTCACACAGATCGTCTTCTACGCCCTGATCCTGGGGGTGTTGGCGGTGCTTCAGAGCGTCGGCGCCTTCGGCGCGGAACCATCCTTCAGCCTATTCTTCCCCAGCTTCCTGTGGCTGTTCTTCTGGACCGGCGTCGGCAACGCCTCGACCTTCCAGATGATCCCGGCCCTCGTCCGCGCCGACATGCCCCGGCTGATGCCCCGCGCCACGGCGGCGGAGCGATTGAAGCAGGCCGAGCTGGAATCCGCGGCCATCGTCGGCTTCTCGTCGGCCATCGGCGCCTATGGCGGTTTCTTCATCCCGCTGGCCTTCGCCAACTCGATGAAGGCGACCGGGGATCCGCTGATCGCCCTGTACCTCTTCCTCGCCTTCTATTGCAGCTGCGCCGTCGTCAACTGGGCCTTCTACGCCCGCCGGCGCTCGATCCTGAACCTCGCACCCAAGGCGGCCTGATCATGAGCCATACCCTAGACCGTCTCGCCTTCTTCACGCGCAAGACCGAACTGTTCTCCGATCGCCACGGCGTCATGAACGACGAGGATCGCGGTTGGGAGGAGGCCTATCGAAGCCGCTGGCGTCACGACAAGGTCGTGCGCTCGACCCACGGCGTGAACTGCACCGGTTCCTGCTCCTGGAAGATCTACGTCAAGGGCGGGATCGTCACCTGGGAGACCCAGCAGACCGACTATCCTCGCACCCGACCGGGCCTGCCCAATCACGAACCCCGGGGCTGCGCGCGCGGCGCCAGCTACAGCTGGTATCTCTATTCGGCCAACCGGGTGAAATATCCGCTGATCCGCTCACGCCTGCTGCGGGTATGGCGCAAGGCCCGCCGGACGATGGAACCGGTCGCGGCCTGGGCCTCGATTCAGAACGATCCCGCCGCGCGCAAATCCTACACCAGCATGCGCGGGGCCGGCGGCTTCGTGCGGGCCGACTGGGAGGAAGTCACCGAGATCATCGCCGCCGCCAACGCCTATACGGCCAAGCGCTGGGGCCCCGACCGGGTGTTCGGCTTCTCGCCCATCCCGGCCATGTCCATGGTGTCCTACGCCGCCGGCGCCCGCTATCTGCAACTGCTGGGCGGGGTCACCGGCTCCTTCTATGACTGGTACTGCGATCTGCCGCCGGCTTCGCCTCAAACCTGGGGCGAGCAGACCGACGTGGCCGAAAGCGCCGACTGGTACAACTCCAGCTTCATGCTGCTGTGGGGATCGAACGTCCCCCAGACCCGCACCCCGGACGCCCACTTTTACACCGAGGCCCGCTATCGCGGCGCCAAGTCCGTCGTCATCTGCCCCGACTATTCCGAAGCGTCGAAATTCTCCGACCTGTGGCTTCCCGTCAAACAGGGCACCGACGCAGCCTTGGCCATGGCCTTCGGCCACGTGATCCTCAAGGAATATCATATCGATAGGCAGGTACCGTATTTCCGCGACTATCTGCGCAAATACAGCGACCTGCCGATGCTGGTCCGCCTGGTCCCCCAGGAGGGCGGCTATGTGCCGGAACGCCTGGTGCGGGCGTCGGATTTCGTCGGGGATCTCGATCAGGCCAACAATCCGGACTGGAAAACGGTCGCCATAGACGAGGCCACCGGTGAGATCGTGGTCCCGAACGGCTCGATCGGCTTCCGTTGGGGCGAGGACGGGCGTTGGAACCTTGAAGAGCGGGACGCCGCCGGGCGCGAGACCACGCTGAAGCTGGGCCTGAAGGACGCGCACGATGAGGTCGCCGGCGTGCGCTTCCCCTATTTCGCCAATACCGCCAGCAACGGCTTCGCCTCCACCGACCACCCTGACGTCCTGACGCGCAACGTCCCAGTCCGCCGGGTCAAGCTGAAGGACGGCGAGGCGCTGGTCGCCTGCGTCTATGACCTGTTCCTGGCCAACTACGGCGTCGACCAGGGCTTCGGCGGCGATTGCATGCCGCGCTCCTACGACGACCTGGAGCCCTATTCCCCGGCCTGGGCCGAGGCCATCACCTCGGTCCCGCGGGATCAGATCATCGCCACGGCGCGCGGCTTCGCCACCAACGCCGAAAAGACCAACGGCAAGTCAATGGTGATCATCGGCGCGGCGATGAATCACTGGTTCCACATGGACATGAACTACCGCGGCGTCATCAACATGCTGGTGATGTGCGGCTGCGTCGGTCAATCCGGCGGCGGCTGGGCCCACTATGTCGGTCAGGAAAAGCTGCGGCCGCAGACCGGCTGGGCGCCACTGGCCTTCGCCACGGACTGGATCCGTCCGCCGCGTCAGCAGAACTCCACCTCCTTCTTCTACGCCCACTCCGATCAGTGGCGCTACGAAACCGTGGGCGTCGACGAACTGCTGTCGCCGACGGCGCCGGAAGGGCCGTGGAAGGCCTCGATGATCGACTTCAACGTCCGGGCTGAACGCATGGGCTGGCTGCCCTCGGCGCCGGCGCTGAAGACCAACTCGCTGGACCTGGTCAAGGCCGCCGAGGCGGCGGGCGTCGATCCCAAGACCTACACGGTGAATGGCCTCAAGGACCGCTCGATCGAGCTCTCTTGCATGGATCCGGACGACCCGGCGAACTGGCCGCGTAACATGTTCATCTGGCGCTCCAACCTGCTGGGCTCGTCGGGCAAGGGGCACGAGTATTTCCTCAAACACCTGCTCGGCGCCTCGCATGGCGTTCAGGGCAAGGATCTAGGCGAGGCCGGACAGGTCAAGCCTATCGACGTGGTTTGGCATGACGCGGCGCCCGAGGGCAAACTGGACCTCCTCGTCACGCTCGATTTCCGCATGTCGACCACGGCGGTCTATTCCGACATCGTTCTGCCGACGGCCACCTGGTACGAGAAGAACGACCTCAACACCTCCGACATGCACCCGTTCATCCACCCGCTGTCCGCGGCGGTGGACCCGGCCTGGGAGTCCAAATCAGACTGGGACATCTTCAAGACGATCGCCAAGAAGTTCTCGGCGGTCGCGCCCGAGGTGCTGGGCCGCGAGCACGACGTGGTGCTCACCCCGATCCAGCACGACAGCCCCGGTGAAATGGCTCAGCCCTTCGAGGTCCAGGATTGGTACCTCGGCGAGTGCGAGGCCATTCCGGGCAAGACCATGCCCCAGATCACCGTCGTCGAGCGGGACTATCCGAACCTCTACAAGCAGTTCACAGCCCTCGGCCCGCTGCTGGAGACGCTCGGGAACGGCGGCAAGGGCCTGGGTTGGAAGACCGGTCACGAGGTCGACGAACTGCGCGCCCTCAACGGCGCCGTGCTTGAACCGGGGCTGACCGAGGGCATGCCGGGGATCGACAGCGCGATAGACGCTTGCGAGACCATTCTGATGCTGGCGCCGGAGACGAACGGCGAGGTGGCGGTCAAGGCCTGGGCGGCGCTCGAGAAACAGACGGGGCGACAACACGCTCACCTGGCGCTCGCCAAGGAGGACGAGAAGATCCGCTTCCGCGATCTGCTCGCCCAGCCGCGCAAGATCATCTCCTCGCCCATCTGGTCGGGCATCGAGAGCGAGACGGTCTGCTACAACGCCGGCTACACCAATGTGCATGAGCTGATCCCCTGGCGGACGCTCACCGGCCGCCAGCAGCTCTATCAGGATCACCTCTGGATGCGGGCCTTCGGCGAGGCGCTGTGCGTCTACAAGCCGCCGGTCGATCTGAAGACGACGCATGTGAAGGGTCTCAAGCCCAACGGCGAGACCGAGATCGTGCTCAACTTCATCACCCCGCACCAGAAATGGGGCATCCACTCGACCTATTCAGACAATCTGCTGATGCTGACGCTCAATCGCGGCGGCCCGGTGGTGTGGATTTCTGAAGTCGACGCCCGCAAGGCCGGGATCGTCGACAACGACTGGATCGAAGTCTTCAACGCCAACGGCGCCCTGACGGCCCGGGCCGTGGTGTCCCAGCGGATCCGCGAGGGTACGACCTTCATGTACCACGCTCAGGAAAAGATCGTGAACACGCCCGGTTCGGAGATCACCGGCCGGCGCGGCGGCATCCACAACTCCGTGACCCGCACCGTCCTCAAGCCGACCCACATGATCGGCGGTTACGCTCAACTCGCCTACGGCTTCAACTACTACGGCACCGTCGGCTCCAACCGGGACGAGTTCATCGTGCTGCGCAAGATGAAGAAGGTGGACTGGCTCGATGAGCCTCTGAAATCCAAGGAGTTCGGCCAATGAAGATCCGCGCACAGATCGGCATGGTGCTGAACCTGGACAAATGCATCGGCTGTCATACCTGTTCCGTCACCTGCAAGAACGTCTGGACCAGCCGCAAGGGCGTGGAATACGCCTGGTTCAACAACGTCGAGACCAAGCCGGGCATCGGTTATCCCAAGGAATGGGAAAACCAGAAGAAGTGGAACGGCGGCTGGCGGCGCAAGCCCAACGGCAAGATCGAGCCCCGCATGGGCGCCAAATGGCGCATCCTGGCCAAGATCTTCGCCAACCCCGACCTGCCCGAGATCGACGACTATTACGAGCCGTTCGACTTCGACTACGGTCATCTCCAGACGGCGCCGGAAATGAAGCATTTCCCCACCGCCCGGCCCCGGTCGCAGATCACCGGCAAACGGATGGAGAAGATCGAATGGGGGCCCAACTGGGAGGAAATCCTGGGGGGCGAGTTCTCCAAGCGCTCGCAGGACGTCAATTTCGAAGACGTCCAGAAGGAGATCTACGGCCAGTTCGAAAACACCTTCATGATGTATCTGCCGAGGCTGTGCGAACACTGCCTCAACCCCGCGTGCGTAGCCGCCTGCCCTTCCGGCGCCATCTACAAGCGCGAGGAGGACGGTATAGTTCTGATCGATCAGGACAAATGCCGCGGCTGGCGGATGTGCGTCTCGGCCTGCCCCTACAAGAAGATCTATTACAACTGGGACTCGGGAAAATCCGAGAAATGCACCTTCTGCTTCCCCCGGATCGAAGTGGGGCAGCCGACGGTCTGTTCGGAGACCTGCGTCGGCCGGATCCGTTATCTGGGCGTCTTGCTCTATGATGCGGACCGCATCGAGGCGGCCGCTTCAACCCCGGACGAGAAGGATCTGTACCAAGCCCAGCTCGACCTCTTCCTGGATCCGCACGATCCGGCGGTGATCGCCCAGGCGCGGGCGGACGGCGTGCCCGAGGCCTGGCTCGAGGGCGCGCGGCGCAGCCCGGTCTACAAGATGGCCATTGACTGGAAGGTGGCCCTGCCGCTGCACCCCGAATACCGGACCCTGCCGATGGTCTGGTACGTGCCGCCCCTCTCCCCGATCCAGAACGCGGCCGCTGTCGGCGCCCTGGAGATGGACGGCGACATGCCGGACGTGGAGGCGCTTCGCATCCCGGTCAAATATCTCGCCAACCTGCTGACCGCAGGCGTCGAGGAGCCGGTGACCCTGGCGCTTCGCCGCATGCTGACCATGCGCGCCTATATGCGCGCCCGGACGGTGGACGGCCGCATCGACCACGGGCTCGCCGAGACGGTCGGCCTGACGGCGGCCCAGATCGACGACATGTACAAGATCATGGCCATCGCCGACTACGAGGACCGGTTCGTCATTCCCTCGACGCACCGCGAGACGGTCGAAGACGCCTATGACCTGCGGGGCAACTGCGGCTTCACCTTCGGCAACGGCTGTTCCGGCGGCCGCACCGAACTGGGGCTATTCGGGCCCGACAAACGCTCACGCGCCAAACCCACAGCAGAGGTGGCCTGACCATGGCTTTGACCTATCGCGCCCTCGCCCTTCTGCTGACCTATCCGACGGCGGACATCCAGACCGCCGCCCCGGCGATCATGGCCGCCATCCGCTCGGAAGGCCTGGTCCCGCCGCCCATCGTCAGCGCCCTGGACAAGCTGGCCCGCAAGCTGGAGCACGAGGATCTGTACGAGCTTCAGGAGGGGTTTGTTCACCTCTTCGACCGAACGCGCTCCCTGTCGCTCAATCTCTATGAGCATATTCACGGCGAGAGCCGCGACCGGGGCCAAGCGATGGCGGCTCTGATCGAGCTCTACGGCTCTTACGGCCTGGAGCTGACCGCCAATGAGCTGCCGGACCATCTGCCGGTGTTCCTGGACTTCCTGTCCACCCTGCCGGACGAGGACGCCGCATCTCTGCTCGGCGAAGGCGCCCATGTCCTGGCGGCGCTGGCCGAGCGGCTTCACAAGCGCGAAAGCCCCTATCGCGCCGTGTTCGGTGCGCTGGCGGCCATGACGGGCGCCGTGCCGGATTCCGACGCGGTGGCCGCCTTGATGCAGGAGCCGGACGACGATCCGGACGATCTGGAGACCCTCGACAAGGCTTGGGAAGAGACCGCCGTCACCTTCGGCCCCGCCGAGGCCGGGTGTCCGAAGGCCGACGCCATCCTGTCCGCCATGAACGCCGCCCCGTCCCCTGACAATAGTCGCCGCGCCGACGCTGCGGCCTGAGGATCGAGACCATGGACCTGAATTTCATCGCCTTCGGCGTCTATCCCTATATCGCTCTGGCCGTGCTGGTGATCGGCTCGGTGCTGCGGTTCGATCGTGAACAATACACCTGGCGCACCGGCTCCTCCCAGCTTCTGCGGCGCAGACAGCTGATGGTGGGCTCGGTTCTCTTTCACGTCGGAATCCTGGCCATCTTCGCGGGCCATTTCGTGGGTCTGCTGACCCCGATCGCCGTCTGGGACTTCCTGGGCGTCAGCCATGGCTTCAAGCAGATGCTGGCGATCGTGGCCGGCGGCCTGGCCGGCTCGGCCTGTCTCGTGGGCGGCCTGTTGCTGCTCCACCGGCGCCTGTTCGATCCGCGAATCCGCCAGACGTCCAGCTTCGGCGACATGGCCATACTGATCATCCTCATGACCCAGCTCTGCCTCGGGCTGGCGACCATTCCCCTGTCGCTGGGCCACCGCGACGGGCATGAGATGGTCAAGTTCATGAGCTGGGCCCAGGGCATCTTCACCCTTAATCCGAACAGCGCGAACTTCATCGCCGATGTCCACTGGATCTTCCGGGCGCATCTGACGCTGGGTCTGACGATCCTGCTGGTCTTCCCCTTCACACGGCTCGTCCACATGCTGTCCGCGCCGGTCTGGTATCTCAACCGCCGCGGTTGGCAGCTTGTTCGCAGCAAACGCCGCATGCCCGTGACGCGCCGCATCGGAGGCTCCGCACGATGAGCGCTATGATCGTCATCGACGGCGTGGCCCTGCCAGAGCGTCTGGTCGCCGAGGAGGCCCAGCACCATCCTGCGCCGAACGCCGAGGAGGCGCGCAAGGCGGCGGCCCACGCCCTGGCCATCAAGGCCCTGCTGCTGGACCGGGCCGATCAACTGGGTCTGACCCCGGCCCCGGAGTGCGATGAAGACGGCCGCGAGGAGACGCCCGAGGAAGCCCTGATCCGCGCGGTCCTGGAGGCTGAAATCCTGGTGGACGCGCCCAGCCGTGACGAATGCCGTCGCGTCTATGACCATGCGCCGAAACGGTTTTGCACACCGGCCCTGACCGAGGCCTCCCACATCCTGTTGGCGCCCCAGACTCAGGACGAGGCCGCCTGGGCCGAAGCGCAGGCGGCGGCCAAGGCTGCGATCACGGAGTTGGCCGCTTATCCGCATCGGTTCGCCGACCTGGCCCAGCGCCTGTCCGACTGCCCGTCCAAGGGCGTTGGCGGATCCTTGGGTCAGATCTCGCCGGGCGATCTCGCCGCCGAGGTCGAAGCGGGTCTCGATGCGCTTCAGGACGGCGAAACAGCGTCCGAACCGGTCAGGTCGCGCTTCGGCTGGCATGTCCTGCGCCTGGATCGGCGCATAGAGGGCCGCCAGTTGCCGTTCGAGCACGTCCTGCCGCGCATCGCCCTGCACCTGGAAAGCCGCGCCTGGACGGCGGCCGCCGCCCGCTATGTCTCCGGTCTGGCCGCTGAGGCCCGCGAAGGCGGTGTGAGGCTGAGCGTGACCGAGGACGGCGCCGTCGCTTCGGCGGCCCTGTCCTTGGGCGACCTTCTGAACGACCAGTCCGCCGTGACGGCGCGGCTGGAAGCCTGGCTCGACGAAGCGGATCCGGGCCTGGCCGCCCGAGCCCGCGACACGGCGGCCCAGGCGGGCGTGGCGACCGCCGAGTTCGTCCAGGGGGAAATCACCAACTTCATCCGCGAGGCCGACGACGAGGGATGGACCCGGTTGATCTCCGCCGCCCAGGGCGCCGATGACCCGGCCCTGGCCTGCGTCCGCGCCATTCTGAAATCGAAACTGGTGGAGCCTGCACGCACCTTCACCCTGATCCGGAGACATTGACATGGCTTTGACCGGACGCGCCTGGGCCGTCGGCCTGCTGATGACAGCGGCGCCCGCCGTGGCGCAGGCCCAGTCCCCCGCAGCACCGGCGGCCGCCTCCAGTCCGGCGGGCGACATCCTGTTCGATAGCCGCCTGCGCTATGAAGACGTCGGCCAAGACGGGCTCGACGACGCCACGGCCTTGACCCTGCGCGCGCGCCTCGGCTGGCAAAGTCCGGTCTATTCGGGCTTTCGCCTGTTGGTCGAGGGCGAGGCGGTCACCGCCTTGGTCGACGACTATAACGACACGATTCACGGCCCTGCGCACCGGGCGGTCGTGGGCGATCCGGAGGCCCTTGAGCTGAACCGGCTGCAGGTCGCCTGGACCGGCCTGCCCGACACCGAGGTGGTCCTCGGCCGCCAGCGGATCGTGCTCGGCGCCGCCCGCTTCGTCGGTAATGTCGGTTTCCGCCAGAACGAACAGACATTCGACGCCGTCAAGGTGACGACCAAGGCGTTCGAGCCCCTGACCGTCACCTGGGCCTGGATTGACAAGGTTCATCGCGTCTTCGGCGACGACAGTCCTGTCGGGGAATGGCGCTCGGACAGTCATTTGATCAATATCGAGGCCCCCACTCCGGTGGGACGGCTCACGACCTATGGCTATCTGCTGGACTTCGCCGACGCGCCCGCTCAATCCTCGGCGACCTGGGGCGCACGACTGGAAGGGAGTCGGCCCCTGTCTCCTGAATGGTCTGCCCTTTTCGCCCTCGAATACGCGCGCCAGTCGGAATATGGCGCCAATCCAGCCCGGTTCGATCTCGACTACGGGCAGATCTCCGCAGGACTGAAGCGCGGCCCTGTGACGGGAACGCTGGCGCTCGAGCGGTTGGATGGCGACGGCGTCCAGGCCTTCCAGACGCCCCTGGCCACCCTGCACGCCTTCCAGGGCTGGGCCGACGTCTTCCTGACCACGCCTCCCAACGGTCTGCGCGACGTTTCCGCCACCATCAGCTACACGGTGACCCGACCGCCGCTGGGGCGCAGCGCCGTCTTGACCGCCGCCTGGCGCGACTTCCAGGACGCAGACGCCTCGGTCCGCTACGGTCGGGAGCTCGACGTATCGGCCAGACTGACGCTGGACGCGCGGTGGGCTCTGGAGGTGAAGGCCGCCCATTTCGATGGAAGCCAGGTCGCCTTCGCCGACCGCGACAAGGTCTGGGCCGCCGTCGACTACCGGTTCTAGACCCATGACGGGACAGGACGCGAGGACAAGCCAGACCTCTCTGATCGAACGGCTGCCTCCCGAGCTGGTCCATGAACCGTTGAACTGGTTGTTCGCCGAACACTATCGCCATCGCCAGCTCTGCCAACTGATCGAGCGCGTCGGTACCGCGACCGTCCTGCTGGGCGACGAGGCGCAGGAAATCCTGGACTTCCTGCGCCACGACATGCCGCTGCACGTCATCGACGAGGAGGACGACCTTTTTCCGCTGCTGCGTCGGCGGTGTCAGCCCGCCGACGAACTCGACGCGGTCCTGGGCGCCCTGTCCGCCGAACATCGCGACGACTTGACCCATGCGCAGACCTTGATCGACCGGCTGCAAAAGGCCTTGATGGACGGTCGGGCGCCTGGCCATGATCTGCAGACGCGACAGCTGTTCGTCGATTTCGCCGCGCGTGAACGTCGCCATATTGCGTTGGAGAACGCCGTGGTCCTGCCCATCGCCCGCCTGCGTCTGACGGCGGCGGACCTCCGATCGCTCAGCATCCGTATTGCGGCGCGCCGGGGCGTCCTGCTGGAGGCGCCAATGGGCGAGACCGCATCATGATCGAGGATCTGCTTCGCAACAATCTGGCTTGGGCGGCGACGCGAACCCGACTGGATCCAGAGTATTTCCGTCGCCTGTCGGCGCAACAGTCGCCGGAATATCTGTGGATCGGCTGCTCCGACAGCCGGGTGCCCGCCAATGAGGTGGTCGGACTGCAGCCGGGCGAACTGTTCGTCCATCGCAATGTCGCCAATCTGGCGCCGGCCCAGGACATGAACCTGCTCGCCGTACTCCAGTTCGCCCTGGAGTCCCTGAAGGTCCGGCATATCATCGTCTGCGGCCACTACGGGTGCGGCGGGGTTCGCGCCGTGCTCGACGGCCAGAGGCACGGGGTGCTCGATCACTGGATGCAACGAGTCCAGAGACTGTGCGAGGACCACGCCACAGACCTAGAGGCTATCCATGACGCCGAGACCCGCGTGAACTTCATCTGCGAGAAGAACGTCCTGGCTCAGGTCCGTGCTCTGTCGCGCAATCCCTTCGTCACCGACGCCTGGCGACGCGGCCAGGTCTTGTCGATTCACGGCTGGATCTATTCCATACGCGACGGACTGGTGCGCGATCTCGAGACGACGGTCAGCAGTCCCGCCGAGGCCGCAAGTCTGACCGCGCCGCCTGCGCTCGTGCCTCGCACCCGGCGCGCCAAGCCGCCTCGGCCCCGTCCGCGCGAGGTCCCATGAGCCCCGTCGTTGTCGCGGTCCTGGCCGGCGGGGCCGGCCGAAGAATGGGGGGCGACAAGCCGCGTCGGCGGCTTAACGGGCTGCGCCTGCTCGACCATGCGCTGAACAAGGCTCACGCCCTGGCCGGGCCGGTGATCCTGGTGGTGCGCGATCCCGCCCAGGCGGACGGTTTCGCCGAGACGATCGTGCTCGATGCGCCGGATATCGACGGCCCCCTGGCGGGCCTGCTCGCAGCCCTGGTCTGGGCGGCGGACGCCGGCTTCGACCAGGTTCTGACCCTGGCTTGCGACATGCCCCGCGTGCCGGGCGATCTGCTATCGCGGCTCCAGTCCGCCCTGACGGCCGAGTCGGGCGTGGCCGTGGCCGCAAGCGGGGGCCGGCTTCATCCGGTCTGCGCCCTGTGGCGCACCACCGCCGTCCCGGTCCTAAGGCGCCGGGCCGACGAGGGCCGGCTGTCCCTGCAGGGCCTCAGCGAGGCCGTGGGCCGCGTCATCGTGGACTGGCCTGCGGAGGACGACGACGCCTTCGTGAACATCAATACGATTGACGACCTGGCCCTGGCTGAAGCCGCCCTGCCCGAACACGGCTGATCCAGACGGACACACGGTCGCTCACCACGGCCGCGCCGAACCGGCTGCGGCGACGTCGGCGCCGACGGGCGTTTCCGCCACAGCGGCTTGCCGACCGACCGCCTGGCCGATCAGCATCAGGGTCGGCGCGTCCTCCGCCAGGGCGCCGACGGTCAGGGGCAACAGGTCCAACCGCGTGAACAGCAGTTTCTCGTCCGCCAGGCTGACATTGACGGCGACCAGCACGGGCGTATCTCCCGCCATGCCCTCCGCCATCAGGCGTCGCTTCAGTTCCGGCGCGGCGGCTCGCCCCATATAGACGGCCAGGGTGGCGCTGGGATCGGCGAGCGCGGCCCAGTCCATGTCCAGGGCTTCTCCGGCGCGGGCATGGGCTGTGACGAACTGAACCCGCCGCGCCACGCCCCTCAGGGTCAGAGAGACGCCGGCGCGGGCGGCGGCGGCGCTGGCCGTCGTAACCCCCGGCGCCACATGGACGCGCACCCCATGCGCCTGAAGATGAGCCAATTCCTCGGCGGACCGGCCGAACATTGACGCGTCGCCGCCCTTCAGCCGCACCACCCGTCGGCCTGCCAGGGCGGCCGCCAGCAGCAGATCGTTGATGCCGCCCTGGGGCTTGGAATGGACGCCGGCCCGCTTGCCCACGCAAACGCGTTCGACCGCATCGGGAATGAGCGCCAGAACCCCCGGCCCGACCAGGGCGTCATAAAAGACGACGTCGGCGGCGCGGATCAGGCGTTCGGCCTGTCGGGTGATCAGGTCGGGATCGCCCGGCCCGGCCCCGACCAGCCAGACCTCGCCCCCGATGGACCCGCCAGCCTTGATAGAGGTTCGACGGGGAAAGGCGGCGTGAGACGGATCTTTGCGGGTCATGGACGGTCGCTCTCCTAGGCGGCAAGCAGTCTGGCGATGGCGGGGCGGCACGAGCCGCAGTTGGAGCCGGCGGACAGGGCTGCGCCGACCTCGGCCACGCTCGTCAGCCCCTGTTCGGCGATGGCGGTCAGGATGGTCCGGGCGCGCACGTCGAAACAGGCGCAGACGACAGGCCCGCGATCCACGGCCGCCCCCGGCGCTCGCCCGGCCAGGAGCCCGGCGGTCTCAACCGTCTCCGACAGCTGGGCCAGCAGCCAGTCCCGGGCCGGAAGTCGCCCGTCGCGCGCGACAAACAGCGCGCCCTGAAGCCGCCCGTCCTTCAGGACGCCGATCCGCAAGGTCCCGCGCGCCGGGTCCACGGCCGTCATCCGCTCGCCGTCCGGCAGCAGGGCCTCCAGGGCGTGCGGATCGCCGTTCCCCGCCAGTTCGAACAGTCGGCCGCCGGGGGCCGTCACCGCCGCCCACCAGACACAGTCCGGCTGAACCCCGGTCTCCCCCCGCAGGATCAAGAAGGCGCGCCAGTCGGTGTGAAGCCGGGTCACGGTCATGGCCGTTCGTTTGAACCCCGGCTGGCCCGACACGGGGTCCGCCGCAGGATCGGCCAGCCGCCCCGTCCGCCCCCCTGACGCCGTCCGGTCCGTCCAGTGGATCGGCGCGAAGGCCTCGCCCGGTCGCTGGGCGTCGGTGATTGCAAGACGGAAGACGCTCTCGCCCTGCGCCGTCCGCACGACGGCCAGATCCCCGTCAGCCAGGCCGAACCGCGCCGCGTCGTCGGGGTGTAGCTCGACCAGGGGTTCGCGACGGTGCTGGGACAGGCGCGGCGACAATCCGGTGCGGCTCATCGTATGCCACTGATCCCGATAGCGTCCGGTGTTCAGGATCAGGTCGTGGTTCACCAGCGGCTGCTGGCGCACCGCCACCAGACGGGCCCGGCCGTCCGGCGTCGAAAAAGAACCGTCCGCGAAGACGCGATCGGCGCCCCAACGGACGGGTGTCATCCGGTCATAGGCCGCCGCATCCAGACCGATCAGCGGCGACAGGTCCAGACGCCGACGCCCGTCGTTC
Source organism: Brevundimonas sp. GW821-FHT10A07 (assembly GCF_059415785.1). Lineage (NCBI taxonomy): Bacteria > Pseudomonadati > Pseudomonadota > Alphaproteobacteria > Caulobacterales > Caulobacteraceae > Brevundimonas > Brevundimonas sp. GW821-FHT10A07. The sequence goes on along the minus strand of NZ_JBWKNX010000018.1, from coordinate 31,516 downwards.
TCGAAGGCGGTCAGACGGCAATGTTCGTCGAACACCTCGGCCGGCGTGGTCCAGGCGAAACCGGACCCGTGCCCCATCCGACGCCCCACGTCCGCGAGGGTCCGCCAGTCGGGCCGCGCCTCGCCCGGCGGAGGGAAGAAAGGTCTCTGGCGGCTGATCATACGCTCGGAGTTGGTGACCGTCCCGTCTTTCTCCCCCCAGGCCGCCGCAGGGAACCGCACATGGGCCAGGCGGCCGGTGTCGGTGTCGGCCATCACGTCCGAGACGACGACGAAGGGACAGGCCGCCAGGGCGTCGCGGACCGCGCCGGCGTCGGGCATGCTGACGGCCGGATTGGTGGCCATGATCCACAGGGCCTTGAGCCGACCGTCGCCGGCGGCCCGGAACAGATCCACGGCCTTCAATCCGGGCGCGGCCGCCAGGGCCGGAGCGCCCCAGAACCGCCCGACCCGATCCCGATTGTCCTCGGCGAAATCCATATGGGCGGCCAGGGTGGAGGCCAGCCCCCCGACCTCGCGCCCGCCCATGGCGTTCGGTTGTCCGGTGATGGAGAAGGGCGCCGCGCCGGGCTTTCCGATCCGACCGGTCGCCAGATGAAAATTGATGATGGCGTTGGCCTTGTCGGCGCCCTGGGTCGACTGGTTCACGCCCTGACTGAACAGGGTGACGGTGCGGGGATGACGGGCCGCCAGATCGAAGAAGGCGTCGAGGACGACAGGATCGAGACCGCAGGCCGCCGCGGCGGCGCCCGGGTCCGCGTCCTCCGCAATCCCCTCCCAAAAGCCTTCAGGGGTGAGGACATGGGCCGCGATATAGGCCTCATCGACCTGCCCTCGTGCACGAAGCGCCGCCAGAAGACTGTTGAAAAGTCTGACGTCTGTTCCGGCGCGAAGGGGCAGATGCAGATCCGCCATCTCAGCGGTCTCGGTGCGGCGCGGATCGATGACGACAAGCTTGACGCCGCTCCGCGACCGGGCCGCCTCGATCCTTTGCCAGACCACGGGATGGCACCAGGCGGTGTTGGAGCCGACCAGCACGATCAGATCGGCCGCCTCCAGGTCCTCGTAACAGGCCGGCACGACGTCCTCGCCGAAGGCCCGCAGATGAGCCGACACCGCGCTGGACATGCAAAGTCTTGAATTGGTGTCGATATTGGCCGAGCCGATAAACCCCTTCATCAGCTTGTTGGCCACATAATAGTCCTCGGTCAGAAGCTGGCCCGAGACATAGAAGCCGACGCTGTCAGGGCCGTGCTCGGCGACGGCGGTCGCGAAACGGTCCGCCACCAGATCCAGCGCCTCGTCCCAGGCGGCGCGCCGGTCGCCGATCATCGGGTGCAGCAGCCTGCCGTTCAGTCCGACCGTCTCGCCCAGATGTGTGCCCTTGGAACACAGCCGCCCCCTATTGGCGGGGTGGTCGCGGTCGCCCGCGATGTCCACCGTGCGCTCGCCCGTGACGCGCGCGACCACGCCGCAGCCGACGCCGCAATAGGGACAGGTGGTGCAGACGGGCCGGGTCACCTCAGGCGAGGACCGGGCTGGACGTCGCAATCAGCACCCGCCCGGCTTCGATCCTGACCGGGATCGTCGGGGTGCAGCCGCGATCCGGCGCCTGCGCTTCGCCGGTGGCCAGGGCGATGCTCCAGTTGTGCAGCGGGCAGGCGACGCTGTGGCCGTGGACGATACCCTGGCTCAGCGGGCCACCCTTGTGGGGGCAACGATCGATCAGGGCGAAGACGGCGCCGTCGCCTGTGCGGAACACCGCGATCGCGTCTTCACCCACCGTCACCGTGCGGGCGCCGCGCAGGGGGATCTCCTCGACGGCCCCCGCATCCATCCATCGCTCCGCCCGCATCACGCCGTCTCCGCCAGGACCAGGGGTTGGTGAAGTTCGCGATCGACCCCGCTCACTCGTGCGGCCCAGGGATCCTCCTGGCTGAAGCTCTGGGCGTAGAGGAAGCGTGCGGCCAGGGCGTCGCGCCCCTCGGCGTCCTCGACGATCCGGGCCTTGATCCACTCCAGTCCGACGCGTTCGATCCAGGGCGCGGTGCGCTCGAGATAGCGGGCCTGTTCGCGGTAAAGCTGGATGAAGGCGGCGCAATAGTGCAGCGCCTCGGCCTCGGTCGCGACCTTGCACAACAGATCGGTGACCCGAACATGGATGCCGCCGTTGCCCCCGACATGGAGTTCATAACCGCTGTCGACGCAGATGACGCCGAAATCCTTGATGGTGGCCTCGGCGCAGTTGCGGGGGCAGCCCGACACCGCGATCTTGAACTTGTGGGGCATCCAGCTGCCCCAGGTCATGCGCTCGGCCTGGATGCCCAGACCGGTGGAGTCCTGGGTGCCGAACCGGCACCAGTCCGACCCGACGCAGGTCTTCACCGTGCGGAGTGATTTGCCGTAGGCGTGGCCCGACACCATGCCTGCGGCGTTCAGATCCGCCCAGACCGCCGGCAGATCCTCCTTCTTGATGCCAAAGATATCCAGCCTCTGGCCGCCGGTGACCTTGACCAGGGGGGCGTCGTATTTCTCGACCACATCGGCGATGGCGCGCAGTTCGCGCGGATTGGTGACCCCGCCCCACATCCGCGGCACTACCGAATAGGTCCCGTCCTTCTGGATATTGGCGTGCAGACGTTCGTTGACGAACCGGCTTTGCTGGTCGTCCACATAGTCTCCGGGCAGGGCGCACAGCAGATAATAATTCAAGGCCGGACGGCACGACGAACAGCCGTCGGGCGTCGTCCAATGGAGTCTTTGCATGACCTCAGGGATTGTCCGCATCCCTTGGGCCACGATCTCCCGACGCACGTCGTCGTGACCGAAGCTGGTGCATTTGCACAGGGTCCGAACGGCGCGCTCGCCCGCATAGTCGTCGCCCAGGGTCACGGCCAGCAGGGTTTCCACCAGACCGGTGCAGGACCCGCAGGAGGCCGAAGCCTTGCAGCCGCCGCGAATGGCGTCCAGCGTCGCCGCGCCGCCCTCGATTGCGGCGACAACCGTCTTCTTGGACACGCCGTTGCAGCCGCAGATCTCGGCTTCGTCCGAGAGGGCTGCAACGGCCGCCCTAGGGTCCGGCGGCCCTCCTCCCAGGGCGAAGGCCTGACCGAAGATCAGCATGTCGCGGACCGACGAGATGTCCTCGCCCCGTTTCATCAGGTCGAAATACCAGCCGCCATCGGCGGTGTCGCCGTACAGGACCGCGCCCGCGATCCGGTCCTCGCGCACCACCACCCGCTTGTAGACGCCGCGCGACGCGTCCCTCAGGACGATGTCCTGCGCCCCCTCGCCGCCCGAAAAATCCCCAGCGGAAAACACGTCAATGCCGGACACCTTGAGCTTGGTCGAGGTCACCGAGCCACGATAGCCCGTATGACGATCCGTCAGTCCATCGGCCAGGGCGCGACACATGTCCCACAGGGGGGCGACCAGGCCATAGACCTGACCGGCGTGTTCGACGCATTCTCCGACGGCCAAAACCGCCGGGTCGGAGGTGACCATATGGTCGTCCACATGAATGCCGCGCCCCACGGCCAGTCCGGCCGCACGCGCTAGACTTATATTGGGTCGGATGCCGACCGCCATGACGACGAGGGACGCCGGGATCAGCCGACCGTCCTTCAGTCGCACCCCCTCGACGCCGACGTCGCCGACGATCTCCGCCGTATCGCCGCCGGTCAGGATGGTCTGCCCCCGGGCCTCCAGCGCCGACTTCAGCAGCCAGCCGGCGGCCTCGTCCAGCTGCCGTTCCATCAGGTTCGGCATCAGATGGATGACCGTCACCTTCATGCCCCGCAGGCTCAAGCCGTGCGCCGCCTCCAGGCCCAGAAGGCCGCCGCCGATGACAACCGCGTCCCCGCCCTGCTGCGCGGCGGCGACCATCCGGTCGACGTCGGCCATGTCGCGGAAGCTGATGACGCCGTCGAGGTCGTGACCCGGCACGGGGATGATGAAGGGGTCCGATCCGGTGGCGATCAGCAGACGATCATAGCCGACGGTGCGGCCTGACTTCGCGGTCACGGTCCGGGCGGCGCGATCGATCGCCTCGACGGGATCCGACACGATCAGTTCGATGTCATTGTCGGCGTACCAGGCGCGGTCGTTGATGACGATCTGATCGAAGGTCTTCTCGCCCGCCAGCACGGGGGACAACATGATCCTGTTGTAGTTCACATGGGGTTCGGCCCCGAAGATGGTCACCCGGTATCGGTCTGCGTCGCGCGCGAGAATTTCCTCCACCGCCCGGCAGCCGGCCATGCCATTGCCGACGACGACCAGATGCTCCCGGGTGTCCCGGGTCGCGCCCGTGGACCGCGCCAAGACCTTTGCAAAACCGTCCATTCGACGCCCCAAACGAAAAAAGCCGCCATGCAGACGCTGGTTTCCCAGCGCCTGCATGGCGGCTTTGCCAAATCTCGATCACCCCCACCGATCCGGTCAGGGCGCGAAAGCCGGGACTCCCCATCGATGGAGGGTTCCGACCAATCCGAGGCGTCCTTGCCTCAGTTCGATGAGGTTGACTCGTTTCTCCCTGCTCGGCAAGGGGTCATTTTGCATCGCACAAAGAGGTTTTTGTCCGCGATCATGCGGCGGCCTCGGCGAAGCTTTCGACATAGGCCTCGATCCGGTCGGGATCGAAGGGCCGGCCGTCGAAGAAGTTCCCGACCGCTCCGGCCCCGTCCCTGCCTGGAACGGCGCGACGATACAGGTCCGGACGGAAGACGGCCGCAGAGGCCGCGCGCGCCGTTTCGGACGCCTCGATCATGCCCCAACGCACGAACTGCGAGTAGATCCACAGGCCATGATCGATCGCCGGCGCGGTGGCGGCTTCGCGGTGCAGCATGAGGAAGTCCGCCTCGGCCACGGGCGCTTCCCCCTGGCCGAGCACCAGTCGCCCGGCCAAGGCGCGCTCGATCACCGCCGCCGACTGGTTCACATAATTGGGCGCCGCCAGCAGCCGGGCCAGGGCGGGGCGATTTTCCGGCGCGTCGCACCAGGCGGCGGAACGGTCCAAGGCGATCAAGAGCCGGTTCAGAACCTCCGGATTGGCCTCGGCCCAGTCGGCGCGCGCGGCCAGGACCTTTTCCACCCCCCGGCGCCAGAGCCGTGATCCGAAAGCGGCGATCTGGCCCAGGCCTTCGTCCACGGCGAGACTGCTCCAGGGTTCGCCCGCCATGAAGCCGTCGATCTCGCCGGTCCGCAACGCCTCCACCATCAAGGACGGCGGCGCCACCCGCAGGGTCAAGTCCCGATCGGGATCGACCCCCGCGAACGCCAGCCAGTAGCGCAGCATGAGGGCGTGGCTGGAAAACCGATGAACCACGCCGATGATCGGCTTGCGACGGTGCATGCCGATGGCCGAAGCGAAGTCATGGGCGGTCGCGACAGGATCCTCGACCCGATGCGCGAGCACCGGGTCCAGGGCGGCGGCGAACTCATGCGACAGGGTCAAGGCGTTGCCGTTCATCCCCAGCCGGAAGGGCGCCACCAGCCGGGTCGGCTGTTGGCTGAGCCCCAAGGTCACCGCCACGGCCAGAGGCGCCAACATGTGCGCCGCCTGAACCTGGCCGTAGACCAGACGGTCTCGAACCGTGGCCCAGGAGGTGTTGCGGACCAGCGTCAGGTCCAGCCCGGCCGCTTCCGCGAAACCCATCTCCTTGGCCGCGACCAGCACCGCGCTGTCGGTCAGGGGCAGAAAGGCGATTGAAAGCGGCGTCATCGTCCGGTTCCCTTGGGTGGGTCGATCAGGGCGTAGGCGGTGATCAAGGCTTCGGCAACCTCGACGATGCGGCGGCTCTGGTTCATGGCGGTGGAGCGCAGCAGGGCGTGGGCATCGGGCTCGGACAGACCGCGACCCTGCATCAGCAGGGTCTTGGCCTTATCGATGGTCTTGCGGTCGGCCAGGGCCGTGACCGCGTCGTCCCGCTCCGCCCTCAGGATGTTGAAGGCGTTGAACCGGCGGATCGCCAGCTCCAGGATCGGCTTCACCCTTTCCTTCCTGAGACCATCGACGACATAGGCCGATACCCCTGCGTCAATGGCGGCGCCGATCATCGCATCGTCCGACCGGTCGACGAACATGGCGATGGGTCGAGCCAGAGCGCGGCTGACGGTCAGCATTTCCTCGAGCGTGTCGCGGCTGGGATCGCCCAGGTCCATCAGCACGATGTCGGGCGCCATCCGTTCCAGACGCGCGACGAAACCGCCGTGGGGCGCCACGACCTCGATATCGATGTAGCCCGCCTCGGCCAGCCCCTCTTTCAGGATGGTCGCGCGCAGGCCGGTGTCGTCGACGATGGCGATACGCAATTGTGATGTTCCCCGACGCGAGTAAGCGGCGCCCTCCGTCAAGAGTCTAGACGGGCCGCGTCGAGCGCGACCGGGACGACGATCATTTCGCAACCTGTTGCATTCAGGGCATCCTGCTCGCGCCTCGCCCGCTCAGACGCCGCAGGATTGCCGGCATACAGTCTCACGACGCGTTCGCCTTGAGTCCAATGTTCGACCATCAGACGGCAGGCTTCGGCGGGGCCGGCGTCCGCCAGGTTTCGCCGAGGCGCATCACGTCGCGCCCGCGCCAGGACGAGCTCCGAGACCTCCGGGTCGTAAAGGATGACATCGGCGTCCTGCATGATCCGCAGCGCCTTGAGCGTCAAAAGTTCCGGATCGCCCGATCCGGCCCCCAGACCATACAGACTCCCCGCCTCCGGCGCCGCCGCCTCTATAAGCCGCATCATCTCGGCGCGGGCGGCCGATATCCGCCCTTGTCCGACCAGATCAACGGCCAGACCGCGAAACGCCCGTTCCCAGAACCGTCGCCGCGCCATGAAGTCCGGAATGCCCGTCTTGACCTGGTCACGAATCTCGCCGGCGATCTCGGCGAGGGGGCCGAGCGCTTGGGGCAGTATGGCTTCGATACGGCTGCGCAGGTCCCGCGCCAGGATCGGCGCGGCGCCGCCGGTCGCGATGGCGACGACGATCGTATCCCGGTCGATCAGGGCCGGCGTCTGGAAATCGCTCAAGGCCGGCCGGTCCACCACATTGACCTGGGCGCCCGCCGCCCGCGCATCGCGGGCGACCGCCTCGGCCTCATCCTCCTGCTCCAGAGCGATGAAGACCAGCCGCGCCTCCTGAAAATCCGCCCGCGTCGGCGCGCGAGCCCTGGGCGTGGGCGCGTTCGCCGGCCGGCGATCCGCGTCGGGGGGGCCGCCGGGGGTGAACCAGACCAGTCGGGCGGGCGAGCCGACGAACAGCCGCAGTTTCGCCAGCGCCGCCTCCCCGTCGCCGACCACGACGACAAGCGCGTCATGCAAGGGTATGCCGGCCAGAAAGACCCGCATCAGGCGGCGTCGGCGTGAGCGCCGTGCTCGTAGTCCGCCAGGAACTGAAGCACTTCCTCACGATAGGCGTAGAATTGCGGATGATCCAGCAGGGCGCGGCGGTCGCGCGGACGCGGCAGATCGACCTCCAGCACCTTGCCGATGGTGGCGTTCGGCCCGTTGGTCATCATCACCACCCGATCAGCCAGCAGGATCGCCTCGTCCACGTCATGAGTGACCATGACGGTCGTGACCTTGGTGCGGTTCCAGACCTCGACCAGCACGTCCTGCAGATCCCAGCGCGTCAGGCTGTCCAGCATGCCGAACGGCTCGTCCAGCAGCAGCAGTCGGGGCGACAGGGCGAAGGCGCGGGCGATGCCCACCCTCTGGCGCATGCCGTTGGACATATCGGCGGCCATCTTGTTCATGGCGTCGCCCAGGCCGACCCGTTCCAGATAATAGGCGACGATGTCGGCTCTCTCGGCGCGGGTGGCGTGGGGATAGACACGCTCGACCCCCAGGGCCACGTTCTGGCGCGCCGTCAACCAGGGCATCAGGGACGGCGATTGGAACACCACCGCCTTGTCCGGTCCCGCGATCTCGATCTCCCGACCGTTCAACACGATGCCGCCGTCAGAGATCGGATTGAGACCGGCGGCCATGGTCAGAACCGTGGACTTGCCGCACCCCGAATGCCCGATCAGCGAGATGAACTCGCCGCGGTCCATCAGCAGATTGACCTTCTCGACCACCGTCAGCGGGCCCTTGGGCGTCGGATAGACCTTGGACAGGTTGTAGAACTCGAGATAGCGGCGATGGATCGGACTATAGGCGGCGTCCTGATAGGCCTTGGGCGGCGCCAAGAGATCGAGCGGCGCCACCGTCGGCAGGTCGATCACGTTCGAAGCCGCCGCCTCGCGCGCCCCGCCGGCGAGACGCCCCAGATAGCCGACGATCTCGTTTCTCAGCGTCTTATAGGCCTCGTCATGGTTCAGCTCGGTGCGGTCCCGCGGCCGAGCCAGGGCCACCTCGAAGATTCGGCCGATATGGGCGTGGGGCGCCGGCGTCAGGACCGCGACCCGGTCGGCCAGCAACAGGGCCTCGTCCACGTCGTTGGTCACCAGGACGATGGTGCGTTTCTCCTGGCGCCGGATCCGCTCGATCTCGTCCTGGAGCTTGGCGCGGATCAGGGCGTCCAGCGCCGACAGGGGTTCGTCCAGCAGCAGGATCTCGGGTTTTGTCGCCAGAGCCCGCGCCACCGCCACGCGTTGGCGCATGCCGCCCGACAACTGCGCCGGCTTGCGATCCAGCGCATGGGCCAGTCCCACCAGGGCGACCGTCGCGCGCACCAGTTCGACCCGCTCCGTCTTGGGCATCGTCAGGTGAACGGCGTCGACCGCCAGCCTGACATTCTGTTCCACAGTCAGCCAGGGAAACAGCGAATAGCTCTGAAAGACGACCCCGCGATCCGGTCCGGGGCCGGCGCAGGGCCGGCCCTTGATCAGGATGTCGCCGCTGTCCGCCTCGATCAGCCCGGCGATGGCGGACACCAGGGTCGTCTTGCCCGCGCCCGAGAAGCCGAGAACGGCGACGAACTCGCCTTCCTGAACGTCCAGTTCCACGCCGGACAGGACGTCGGTGCGCGCGCCGTCGGCCCCCAGGTAGGATTTGCTCAGTCCCCGCAAGGACAGGATCGGCGCGCTCATTTGGCGTGGTTCCGCGAGGCGAGGGCTTGCAGGGCCATCATCAACCGATCCAGCAAGAAGCCGATCAGGCCGATGACGATGACCGCGAACATGATGCGGGCCAGCGACTGCTCGCTGCCGTTCTGGAACTCGTCCCATACGAACTTGCCCAGTCCGGGGTTCTGCGCCAGCATCTCAGCGGCGATCAACACCATCCAGCCGACGCTCAGCGACAGCCGCATGCCCGTGAAGATATAGGGCAGGGCCGAAGGCAGGATCAGGCGTCTCAGCCGGGCGAAGGGGCTGAGGCGAAGCACCCGTCCGACATTGAGCAGATCCCGGTCGATCGAGGCGGCGCCGACGGCCGTATTGATCAGGGTCGGCCACAGCGAACACAGCATCACCACGACCGCCGAAATGACGAAGCTCTTGGGCAGGGCCGGATCCGGGCGGGTCATGGTCGCCGACACCACCATGGTCACGATCGGCAGCCAGGCCAGCGGACTGATCGGCTTGAAGATCTGCACCAGGGGATTGAAGGCGGCGTTGAACCCCTTGGACAGGCCGCAGACCAGGCCGAGCGGCACGGCGACCACCGTCGCCAAGCCGAACCCGAAGGCCACCGTGAACAGGGAGGTGAAGATCTGATCGATGAAACTGGGCGATCCGGCGTAACGGAAATCGCGAACCTCGCCCCCCCGTCCGGCGGCTTCCAGTCCGGCATTACGCTCGGACTGGGCCGCATAGAAGGCGGCCCGATCGGCCTGGCCGGCCTGCCACTCCTCGGCCAGGGCGACGCCCTGCGCCGCGACCGCCACGGGCCCGGGAAGGGCGCCCAACGAGGTCTTCACCATAGGAGCCGCCATGGCCCACAACAGGATGAAAATCCCGATGCCCGCCAGGGGCGGAACCAGGGCGCGCAATCTGGCCCCCAGCTTGACTCCAAGCCCGGCGGCGAAACGGACGAGCCTGGACGCTCTCCCCTCCTCCGACGCCGAACGGGTGTCGGACGCGGCGTCCTCGGACGGCGTCCGACGCGGCGCCGTCTCGGACGGTATGCGACCGATGACCTTGGTGGGCGTTTCACCGTCGGGCGCGACCTGGTTCGTCAGCATCAATCTTCTCCCCTTTGCGCGATCAGGCCGGCGAGACGCCGGAGGCGGCGACCCGCTGACCCTGTTTCAGACCGATGGCGAACTTGGCCAGATAGGCGTTGGGCGCGCGCCCGTCGTAGGCGACGCCGTCGATGAAGCCGGTCTGCACCTCTTTGAAGCCGTCCGTCTCCGGGACGGACTCGGCCGGGATCACCCCCTCGGCGACCAGCGCGCGCGCGGCGGCCAGATAGAGGTCGGCGCGATAGACCGCCTGAGCGGTTTCCAGGTACCAGGCGTCGGGACGATCCTCGGCGATCTGGCCCCACCGGCGCATCTGAGTCAGTTGCCAGACCGCGTCGGAAGCGAACGGATAGCCGGCGAAGCTTCCGAAGAAGATGTTGAACTCCGGGGCGGGGCGGACATCGCCGGGCGCATAGGTGAACCGCCCCGTCATGGAGGCGGCGATCACGTCGGCGTCGGCCCCGACATAGTTGGAGCGGGCCAGGATCTGCACCGCCTCCGGGCGATTGGCGCCCTGGTCGGCGTCCAGCCACTGCTGGGCCTTGATCAGGGCGCGGATCAGGGCGGTGGTGGTGGCGGGATAGGTCTCGGCGAAGGCCCGGGTCATGCCCAGGACCTTCTCGGGATTGCGGGGCCAGATGTCGTGATCGGCGATGAGGGGCACGCCGATCTTCTTCTTGACGGCCGCCTGGTTCCAAGGCTCGCCGACGCTATAGCCCTCGATGGTGCCGGCTTCGAGGGTGGCGGGCATCTGGGGCGGCGGCGTGACCGACAGCTGGATGTCCGCGCCGGTCGTGCCCGCCACGTCGCGCGGCAGATAGAAGCCGGGATGGATCCCGCCGGCCGCCAGCCAATAGCGAAGCTCGTAATTGTGGGTGGAGACCGGGAAGACCATGCCGAACTTGAGCGGACGCCCCTCGGACCGGAAACGCTCGACGACCGGCATCAGGACGGCGGCCGAGATCGGATGCAAGGGCTTGCCGTCGGCGCCCTTGGGCAGGGTCGGCGCGATCTGCGCCCAGATCCGGTTCGACACCGTGATGGCGTTTCCATTCAGGTCCAGGCTGAGCGGCGCGATAAGATCGGCCTTGGTGCCCAGACCGATGGTCGCCGCGATCGGCTGCCCCGCCAGCATGTGGGCGGCGTCCAGCTGGCCGCCGATCACGCCGTCCAGCAGGACCTTCCAATTGGCCTGGGGTTCGAGGGCGACGTTCAGGCCCTCCTCAAGGAAAAAGCCCTTCTCCTTGGCGATCGCCAGGGGCGCCATATCCGTCAGCTTGATGAAGCCGAGTTTGAGATTGGGTTTTTCGACCGTCCCCGCCGGCGCCGTGGCGCCGTTCGAACGCGGCTCGCTCTCGCCACATCCGGCGAGGCCCGCTGCGGCGCCGGCCAGCAGCGCGCCGCCGGCCATCAGGAATCTGCGCTTGTCCATCACCTTCATCCCCCGCCATGTTTGGTGGCTTGTTCAAACCCGGTGCGGATCGCGGACGCACGAAAGCCGCCTCGACACGCTCATGTCAGAGCGCCCCGGGCGGCTTCATTGCCGAAATCTGCTGAATGTCCGGCGCGTCTCCCCTCATTGAGGACGCCCCGTTACGCGCAGCGCTTTAGGACGCCGCCTGACATTGCTGGCATGGAATGTTGCATCGCACAAGGGGTCAGCGAGATTGTCGGGGCGCGCTGGCCGAAGCGCGAAAACCGGGGCTCGGGTTCGCCAACGGGACAGACCCCGCCATGGAGCTGAGGATCAAATCGAACGTGATTTGTTCAGGCGCAAGCCCAGCGCGGGGATCAGGCGGCATTCTGCTCGGATGACCCAGACCTCTCATTTTCAGCAACTCGTCGCCGCCGCCTTGGCCCAGCAGACCCCGCACCGCCTGCTTTTCGTCTTCGCCGCCGTGGCCTTGCCGGACGCCCCGACGCCCGAGCAGCGCGAGCGTCATCGCCTGGGTCGGGGTGGAACCCTGACCCCCTTGATGTGCGTGGACAAGGCGCCAGAGGACCTGGCGGGCTTCGACGTTTTCGCCGCCGAAGCGGCGACGGCCGGACCGCCCTGGGGCCTGGTGTTCGCCGCGGCCCTTGCCGGGCGCGACGGATACGCCCCTGCCAAGCCCGACATAGACCGGGCGCTCGAAAACATGGTCGAGGCTGTCAACACCGGGGCCATCCAGCGCTTCCTCGCCTTCGACACCGCCGGCGACCCCGTGGTTTTCGACTGAATCGGATGCGGCTATCGGCTCGCCGCAGCGTGCGTTGCGGCGCTGGACCCGTTCACGCCGTCCTCGGCGAGGCGTCTCAGCGCGGCGGGATCCAGCACCATGAGACGGCGTCCTGTCGTCTTTAGCCAACGGGACTTTTCCCATCCGGCGATGATGCGGCTCGCCGTATACAGGGTCGTACCGGCGAACTCGGCGACGTCCTGGCGGCGCAGCGGGATCGTGATGGCGGCGGCGTCTTGAGGACGACCGGACGGGTCCAGAAGCCGCAGAAGGGCCAGGGCGATGCGCTGGTCAGCACGCAAGAAGGACTTCTCCCTTATCCGCTCCTGCAATTGCGCCAAGCGCGTCCCCAGAATACGAATGACGTTCACCGCAACCACGGGGTCGCGTTCCATAATGCGGAACAGCACCTCGCGGGGCCAACTCAGAACCACGACCGCCTCCAGAGCCACAATGTCCGCCGGAAAGCGCCCTTGCGCAAAGAGCGCGGCCGTTGCGAACATGTCGCCGGGTCCCAGAAATCGGATCAGCGCCTGCCCGCCGTCGGCGCCGGTCTGGATCAGACGGGCGCTGCCGCGGCTCAGCGCATAGGCCCGCTCCACCTTCGCGCCCTGTTCGCCGACATAGGCTCCGGCTCGATGATGATCGACCCGGACAGTCTCGGCGAGATCGGCGCACGTCGCCGAAGCGGCGCCCCGGAACAGATCCAAACCGGCGATGGTCTCGCTCCGGACGGGGTCGGACATGGGCCTGTTCCTCTCCTGCGGGCCCGGATCGACACCGGATCGGGCGGACTTCTCGCCGCAGTTTGCGCTGGCGCAATAAAGCGCCGTTCGGCATGCTTTAGATGAAAACGGGTCGCATTAGCAAATCGAGACCCGCCGTGCCCCTCCCCGTTCCGCTCTCCCAGCCGTTCTTACCGCACGGCGTCGCTCGTCTCGCTCTGACCTGCAGCGCTCTCGCGCTCGGCTTCGCTCCGGGCCTTGTCACCGCGCCCGCCCAGGCGCAGTCCGCCACGCCGGGCTTTGTGGAAGATGTGGTCGTCATCGGCCGCCGCGCCTCGGCCGCCGAACGCTTGAACGCCACGGCCGGCGCAACAGGGCTGATCGAGGCGGATGACCTGCCGCAAAGCGCCAATCTGACGATTTCACGCGCCCTCGCCTTCGCGCCGGGCGTTGTCGTGCAGGACTTCTTCGGCGGAAACGATCAGCCCCGCATCCAGATTCGCGGATCCGGCCTGCAGCAGAACCCCGTCGAGCGCGGGGTGCTGATGCTGCGCAACGGCCTGCCGGTCAATCGCGCCGACGGCTCCTATATCGTCGGTTTCGCCAACCCCGCCGAGGCCCAGTCGATCGAGATCTTTCGCGGTCACGCCGCGAACCGGCTCGGCGCGACGGTGCTCGGCGGCGCCTTGAACCTCATCTCTCCGACGGGACGAAGCGCGCCCGGGCTGCGCCTCAAGGCCTCCGCCGGCGACTTCGGCCAGATCGGGACGGGCGCCTCGGCCGGTTATGTCCACGACACGATCGACGCTCTGCTGCGCGTTGACCACACCGAGCGGGACGGTTCCCGGACTTATAACGGCTCGAGTCGATCGGCTGTGGGCGCCAACTTCGGCGTGAGACTGTCGGATCGGGTGACAGTGCGCGCCTTCGCCAGCTACGCCGACCTCGGCTTCGACGTCGCCGGTCCCTTGACCCGCGCCCTGCTCGACAGCGGCTCGCGCAGCGTCTTCACCGGCCCGACCGTGACGCCGACGGGCGCCGTCAATCCAGGCCCCAATGTGGTGCGCGACCAGCCCCGTCGCGAAGCCACGCAATTCCATGCGGGGGTTCGGGCCACGGGCGTGATGGACGCCCATCTGATCGACGTCGCCTTGGGTTATGCCCAGACCGACGACATGTTCCGGTTTCCGATCTCGGCGGGCGTGCGCGACACCCGCGGCGACGACGCCACCGTCGTCGCCCGTTACGCATATGCGCCCGATCCCGCGCGCGCCATCCCCTTGTTCGAGGGCACGCTGCAATGGGTGACCGGAACCGCCGACCGCGACTATTATCTCAATCTCTCAGGACGCCGAGGCGCGCAGTTCGGCCGCAATCGACTGAAGGCGGACACCCTGTCCCTGAACGGCGGCTTCAACCTCCCGCTCGGACGGACGCTCACCCTGTCGCCTTCGGCGGCCTGGTCGCGCGCCACGCGCGACAACCAGGACCGCTACGCGCCGTCCACGCGGCCGACGGCGGCCTATAGTCCCGCCAATCCCGGCCTGGCTCTGCCGTTCGGCGCCGTCCCAACGGTCGGGTCCAGCTATGAACGAACCTACGAGGGTTGGAGCCCGGCCCTCGGCCTGACCTGGCGGCCGGACCACCGGCAAACCGTCTTCGTCTCGGCCAATCAGACCTTCGAACCGCCGACGCACGATGATCTGTTCGCCACCGTCAACGGCACGCCCAACAGCAGTCCGGGACGCCCCAATCCCGCCGCGCCCAATCAGGCCGCAGCCGTCTTCGCCACCCCCGCGCTCAAGGCGCAGCGAGCGACGACCGTAGAAATGGGCTGGCGCGCTCGAGCCGGCGCCTGGACCTGGGACGCCGTCGCCTATCACGCCTGGGTGCGCAACGAGCTCCTCAGCCTGCGCGACGAAACCGGCGTGTCATTGGGCGCGGTCAATGCGCCTCGCACCCGTCACCTGGGGCTGGAGCTGGGACTGAGCTTACGGATGACGCCGGACCTGACCGGACGCCTCGCCTATACCTGGCAGGACTTCCGCTTCCACGACGATCCTCTGCGCGGCGACAATCATCTGGCCGGCACGCCGCCGCATTGGGTCCAGGCCGGTCTGGACTGGCGGCCTGGGCCGGGTTGGCTGCTGCAAGGCGGGGTGCGCTGGGTTCCGGAAAAAACGCCGATCGACAACCTCAACACCCTCTACAGCGACCCTTACGCCGTCTTCGACCTGCGGGCTGAGCGCGAGATCCGCGACGGCCTGGTCGTCTTCGCCGAAGGCCTGAACCTGTTCGACGAAACCTACGCCGCCTCCACCCTCGTCGTCGACCAGGCGCGCGCCGATCAGGCGGTTTTCCTTCCCGGCGACGGTCGCGCCTTCGGCGCGGGCGTGAGCCTCAAATTCTAACCTCGCAAGAAAGACCCTATCATGAAGCGCTTGTCTTTGTTCGCCTTCGCCGCCGTCGCATCGGCCGCCCTGCCCCTTTCCGCCGCCGCCCAGGCCCGGCGGCTGGACGTGGATCGCCTGCCGTCTTCGGATGTCGCCGGCGCACGCCGCACCCTCGTCGCCCTCGACGCTCAGGGCCGTCCCGCCGTCATGCTCCTTTGGATCGAAAAAGGTCAACTTCTGCCGCCGCACGGCGGCGAAGGGGGACTGCGGCTCATCACGGTCGTGTCCGGCCATCTGTCCTGGGGCGACGGCGGGATCGTCGATCCGGCGGCGGAGCGGGTGTTTGGTCCCGGCAGCCTGATCTTGCTGCCTGTGGTCGGGGGCGAACACTGGGCCGCTGCGCGCCAGGACGATGTGCTGCTCCAGATCACGCCCCTGCGCGACGGGTCCATTGCCCCTGACCCCTCCAGAGAAGCGCCTTGACCAGAGGCGCGCCCGACCGAGCTTGACGATCAGAACAAGGACAAACTCCCATGGACGACCTGGCTCTCGCGCGCGTGATTCACGTGCTGGGCGTGGTGATCTGGATCGGCGGCGTATCGATGGCCACCACCGTTGCGCTTCCCGCCATTCGCAGGGGGCTTCTCGGCGCCGACCGCCTGGCGGCTTTCGAAGCCTTCGAGCGTCGCTTCATCTGGCAGGCGCGCACGGCCGTAGCGCTTGTCGGCCTGTCGGGCGTCTATCTCGTTGAGCGGATGGCGCTGTGGGACCGATTCAGCGACCTACGCTTCTGGTGGATGCACGCCATGGTGTGCGTCTGGGCCGTGTTTGTCCTGCTGCTGTTTGTGGTGGAGCCCTTTCTGCTCCACCGCTTCTTTCCGGCCTGGGCCAAGCGCGCGCCGGATCAGGCGTTCCGCCTGCTGCACGCCGCCCATATGGTGCTGCTGGTCCTGGCCTTGACGACGGTGTTCGGGGCGGTCGCCGGCAGTCATGGCTGGCTGTTCTGATGCACAGGAAGGCCGGCGGCGGCGTCGCCGGCTTTTCGGTGCAAGGCCACAAGCCGCGCCTGGCGGACGGCGCTGGCTTGCATCAATTGCCGCCATAGAGCCTCGACCAAGTCCGGCGACAGATCGACCGTCTCGGCCAGCTGACGGACATGATCGATCACCGCCGCGATACGGGCGGGATCGCGCACCGTCCCGGGCGACTTGAACGCGGCCATGGCGTCGGCGACCTTCAGGCGCAGGGCCAGCAGGGTCACCAGCCGACGATCGAGCCGGTCAAGGATTGCGCGCACGCCGGGCGGGTCAAGCCCGGCCGTTCCCGGATCAGCGGGTCCCGGCGACACCGGCGAGACCGTGCAGATAGCCGCTAACGAAGGCGACGGAGGGGTTCAATTCCTGCAGTCGCTGGAGGAGCCCATCGGGATCGCACAGGCCGTCGGCATAGGCGCGAAACGCCCGCGCGACGGCCGGCATATCGCCGGAATGGGGCGACAGGCGCAACGCTCCGACGCCGGCGGCACGCAGGGCGGCGACCGGCGCATCGACGCATTGCATCGCCCAAGACAGGGTCTGCACGCCGTTGACCGCGAGGAAGGGCTGGCCCTCCAGGGTCCTCAGATCCATCCCGTCGGGATCGCGATCACAGACAAACTGGCAGGCGTCCTTGTGCAGGCCGTGGCTGCGCGCGTGGTAGCAGCGCCCTGACAGGGCGAGCGGCAGCCGACCGAAGGCGAACAGCTCGATCTCGACCTGTGGCTGCGCCGCCGAAAGATGCGAAATCGCCTCCAGAGAAAGCTCCACATTGGGACACAGGCGCACACAGCCGCGTCGCGCCAGCTCCCCAAGCGCCCCCTCGTTGTAGATGTTCAACAAAGGTCCGGCGACGAAGGGGTCGCGCCGCTCCGACAGACCGGAGACGTCGTTGACCTCAATGAGGTCCGGCAGGGCGGCGAGCGCCGCCAGTCCCTTGCGATCCCGGACCGTCGCCGGCAGGGCCAGGCCCGACCAGACGATGTCCTTGCCTGCCGCGCTCAAGGTCTCCGCCGCCGCCGCGAGCGCATATTGGGTGAGGGGCGAACGTTTGCCGCAGACCACCTCGCCCAGATAGACCCTGTCGATCGACGGCTCGTCGGCTACCTCGGCATAGAAGGCTTCAATCCGATCCGGCGCCCAGTGAAACAGCAAGGGCCCCAGCGCGATCCGCATGGCCGTCATCTCCACAACTTTCTATAGGCGCCGGCCGTCTCCCGCCCGCCTTCGGCGAGGTCCGTCAGCAGAGGGGCGAAGGCCTCGGGATCGGCGCCCGAATCCAGGGCGTCGATCGCTTGGCGGAAGGCCCCGGCCACACGGGCGACATAGGCCTTGCCCCTCTGGCGGCCTTCGATCTTCACGGCCGTGACCCCCGCCGCCTTCAATCCGGCGAGAAGGCTCATGGCGTTCAGACTGACGGGGTCTTCGAACAGATAGGAGAGCAGGCCGCGCGCCTCGAACCGTCCCTTGCACAGGGTGGGATATCCGGCCTTCTCGCCCGGGGCGAACTGGTCTAGCGCGAAGCCCCCCAGTCTCGAAACCAGGCCTTCGTCCTCTTCGGTATAGGACACCGCCTCGGGCGGCGAGCAGACGCCGCAAAGATTGGGGGAGCGGCGGGCGGCGTAAGACGACAGGGCGCAGCGCCCTTCAGCCATCACGCACAGGCCGCCGAACACGAAGGCTTCGGTTTCGGCTTCTGTCTCGCGAACGAGAGCGGCGACTTCCTGAACGCTCAGGACGCGCGGCAGGACGATGCGGCGGACGCCATAGGCCTGGGCGTAGAACCGGACCGCTTCAGGGGATCCGGCCGCGGCCTGAACAGACAAGTGCAGTCGCAAATCCGGCCATCGCTCCCGCGCATAGGCCAAAAGCCCCAGATCGGCGAGGATCACTGCATCGGCGCCCGAGGTCGCGGCGGCGTCGACGGAGGCGCGCCACCGGGCGCTTTGTCCCGCCCGCGCAAAGGTGTTGACCGCCACGAGGAGTTTTCGCCCGCGCGCGTGGGCCCAAGTCGCAGCCTGGGCCAGTTCCTCGGGCGAGAAATTCAGTCCGGGGAAATTGCGGGCGTTGGTTTCGTCACGCAGCCCGCAATAGACGCTGTCAGCGCCGGCCTCGACGGCCGCTTTCAACATCGCCGGCGAACCGGCGGGACAGACGAGTTCGATGGACCCCATCATGATGTCCTTCGCGCCTGACCCCAAGAGAGCGCCCCGCGCGCCGCCGCATCGGCGACGCCGCGCAGCCAGGCGGGCGCGCCGAGCAGATCCGACGGCGACAGCGCCGCCGCCTCCAGGGTGTTGTGCAGAGAGACCACGGTCTCGGTGTCGCCCGAAACGCGGATCTCGCGCGAGAAGAAGGCCGCATCGGCGTCAAGCCCGCCGTCCAGAACCCCCAGCAACAGCACGAGCGGCCCGCTGATCCGGGCCGCGCTGGGGCGATCATCGTCCCGGCGCGCCACGCGAACAGGACGCTCGGCGTCCGGGGTCAGTCGAAACAGGACCGGCAGGTCCGTGGGCGCCAGGACGACGGTCGCGGACGCGGCCGTCCCGAGGCGTTCGAACACATCCGGTCGTCGCTGCCGAAGACGGCGAATGGCCGTTCCGAGCACCGCCTCGGGGATCGCGCGCAGGGCCATCAGAGCCGCTTCCGCCGCCGCGCTTTCGACAATCCGGTTCAGGCGCGGGCTCATTTCATCTCCCGCAGCACCGCCTGCAGGACGTCCGCGACCGTCTGGCGCTGGACCGCATCAGGCGCCTCGAACAGAGCGCTGTTCGCACTGTGCTCGAAACATTCCACCGAACTCAGCCAGCAACGTCCCTGGGTGGCGTCGTGAAGAATCTCCTGAGCGGCGTCGTGGACATGCTGCGCCAGCCGCTCGCAACTGGTGCTGGGCACGGTGCGCAGGTCCGCCAGCCCGGCCGCAGCGAGCGATTCGAATACGTCGCGGGCCGGGTCGTCGACCGCCACCAGAAGGGTGTGATCGAACATCTTGTGCAGCCACCGCCGGATCTTGCCGAAACCGCCGTCGCCGAAATCGACGACCCAGCCGCGCCGATCGAGTTGCTCGGCGGCAAAGACGAACCGAAACCCCAGCGCATAGCCGTGCAGCAGTTGGCAATCGGTTCCGGCGTCCCATTGACGATAGGCGCACGACAGGCCGCGCTCGGGGCCATAGGTCTTGGTGGAATAAAAGGGCATGGGGCGTCCTGCGTCGCGGATGCCCCGGCTCCTAACCCAGCCGGGTCTGATCGGGCTGAACCGGTCTCAATCGCCGCCCTGCCCGGCGTCATTTCGGGGCTTGATCCGCCTCAATCCTTGCGGCCGCCGTCGCCGATAGGCTGTCCCGGCCACGGGAGCCGCCATGCAAGTCAGATTCGAGTTTCTGATCCTGGGCGGGGGCCTTGCGGGTCTGGCCGTCGCCGCCGCCCTGGCGCCGCACCGCCGGCTCTGCCTGGTCGAGCGCGAGGCCTGGCTCTGTCGCCACGCCAGCGGCCGGGCGGCCGCCATGTTCATCCCCACCTATGGCGGCCCCGTCGTCTCGAGGCTGGCGCGCGCGTCTCGGGGCCTTCTGGCTCCTGATCTGCTGGAGCCG
Source organism: Brevundimonas sp. GW821-FHT10A07 (assembly GCF_059415785.1). Taxonomy (NCBI): domain Bacteria; kingdom Pseudomonadati; phylum Pseudomonadota; class Alphaproteobacteria; order Caulobacterales; family Caulobacteraceae; genus Brevundimonas; species Brevundimonas sp. GW821-FHT10A07. The sequence goes on along the minus strand of NZ_JBWKNX010000018.1, from coordinate 11,432 downwards.
CGCGCGGCCCTCCATCTGGCGTCCGAAGAGACGGATCTCGCCGCCGTCCAGCAATGGGGACGGGGACGACGGATCGACGCCGCCGAGATCGCGAAGCTCGCGCCCGGCCTCCGGGCAGGGGCGACCGCTCTGGGCTTCCTGGAGACGGACGCCGGCCTGATCGACCTGGCCGGCCTGGTCGATCGCTTGCGCCGGGCCGTCTTGCGGCACGGCCCGATCGTCACCGGCTTCGAGGCCGAGACGATCGAACGGCGTCAGGGCTGTTGGCGGCTTCGATCGGCGGAGCGGACCCTTGCCGGCGCGGTCCTGGTCAACGCCGCTGGCCCCTGGGCCGACGAGACGGCGCGTCTCGCCGGGGTTCAGCCCCTGGGGCTGCAGTCGTACCGGCGGACCCTGATCGAAGCCGCGCCCCCGCCTGCCGTGGAAGTGCGGACCTGGCCGATCCTCAAACAGGCGAACGGACAGGGCTATCTGCGTCCTGCCGGGGACGCCGTCTGGGCGAGCGCCTGCGAGGAGACGCCGTCCCCGCCCTGCGACGCCCAGTCCGATCCCCTCTCCGTCGCTCTGGCCTGCGAAAGCCTGAACGATCTGACCGGGCGGACCGAGTGGACGCCGACGGCGCACTGGGCGGGCCTGAGGAGCTTCGCGGCCGATCGCGATCCGGTGGCGGGCTGGGCGACCGATGCGGCGGATTATTTCTGGATCGCGGGCTTGGGCGGGTCCGGGGTCCAGTGCGCGCCCGCGCTCGGTCAGGCGGCCGCGGCGATGCTGGGCGGCGCCCCCTGGCCAGAGGCGCTCGTCGCCGAGGATTTGACCGCCGCCCTCCTGTCTCCGCAAAGGCTTCGACGCGTCCCTATCGGGGATCAGTGACTGTGAGGGCCGTGCGGGTCTCGTCCGTCGAACACCTCGGGCGACGACGGACCTTCGGCTTGGATGACCGCCAAGGCGCCGAGATCGACCCGGGTCAGGGCGTGATCGACCAGGGCGTAGTCTCCGGGTACCTGGAAGGTGAACTCGACGACGGTCGCGCCGCCAGGCGGCACGCTGACGGTTTGGACATTGTGCAAGGGGGCGTCCGTCAAGGCGGCGTTGGGATAGACGCGATCCATGATCTCGCCGATCAGATGCAGGCTGGCGGTCTTGTTGGGACCGCCGACCCCGAAATAGAGGCGGGCGGTGTCGCCCACCCGCACCCGCATGCGACGCTCGCCCGTCAGGCCGCGCACCGCGCCGTTCATCGCATAATGCGACGGCCGCTCCTCCAGAAGCCGATCCAGATCCTCGATCAGACGGCCCTCGCCGTCCGCCTCGGCGTAGATTTCGCCCTGCATGACATAGAATTCATGATCGACCGGCGGCAGTCCGCCTTCGGGCTCCACCAGGATCAGGCCGTACATGCCGTTGGCGATGTGCTGGGCCGCCATCGCCTCGGCGCAATGATAGACATAGAGGCCCGGCGCCAGGGCCTTGAAGCGGAAGCTGGCGCTCTCGCCGGGATAGACCCGCGTGACCCCGCCCCCGCCTCCCGGCCCGGTCACGGCGTGCAGATCGATATTGTGCATCATCTGACTGTCGGCGGCGTTGGCGAGGGTCAGTTCGATCCTGTCGCCGACGCGCACCCTTAAAAAGGGGCCGGGCGTACGACCGTTGAAGGTCCAATAGCGATAGGTCTGTCCGTCCGACAGCGCGCCGTCACGCTCAATCGCCTCCAACCGCACCTGATGCGTCCGCGGGGATTTGGCCGTGAGCGGGGCCGGCAGGTCGTCGGCGCGACGGACGATGTCCGCGGCGGGCGTCTGGGCTGCGGCCTGCCCCGCCGCTAGGGCGACGAGCGCGGCCAGTCGAGCCAGGGGATGAGGGCGCATGGGGTCTCCTTTGTCTGGAATTTAGGCCCGCCCGACCGCGAGCGCCTTGACCCCTCGCGCTCAATGGCTTGACGCCCCTCAAGCCCCGGCGTCGTCAAACCGCCGGCGCATGGCGTTGCGGCGGCTCGCCCGCCGCGTCGAACGCCGCCGCGACGGTGCGAACCAGCCGCCGCGCCGCGTCCGGGATCCAGACGCGCCGCCCGTCGATCCGGCACAAGCCCGCGTCCGCCGCCTCCCGAAGCCGGTCCAGACAGGCGTCGAGGTGATCGGAAGACTGCCCGTGGTTCTGGGAAATCTGATCGACATCCGCCGACAGCCCGGTCATCAGGGCTTCGATCACCGCCCCCCGAAGCCGATCCTCGGATGTCAGGGGCAGTATCCGTGCGACCGGCAGCCGGCCATCGGAGATCGCCTGCCGCCAGACCCGCGCATCCGCGGCGTTTTGCACCAGTCCCGTCGGCCACTGACCGATGGCCGACGGCCCCAGCGGCACGAGCACCCGCGCGGGATCGTCGGTATAGCCTTGGAAATTGCGCCGCAGCCCGCCCTGCGCCAGGGCGCGCGACAGACGATCGTCGGGACGCGCGTAGTGGTCCAGACCGATCGCCTCGTAACCGGCCGAGACCAGTCGGTCGTGGGCCGCCCCGGCTTGGGCCCAACGTCCGGCGGCGTCGGCGAGTTCGGTCTCGGCGATCATGCTCTGGTGCTTCTTCAACCAGGGCACATGCGCATAGCCGAAGACGGCGAGTCGGTCGGGCGCGAGCCCCGCCGCCAGGTCCGCCGTCTCGGCCACATTGTCCGGCGTCTGACCGGGCAGGCCATACATCAGATCGAAATTGACGCCCGCGATCCCTGCGCGCCGCAATTCCTCGACGGCCTCAGCCACCTGAGCATAGGGCTGCGGTCGATTGACCCGCGCCTGGACCGCCGGATCGAAGGTCTGAACCCCAAGGCTTACCCGCGTGACCCCGGCTTGCGCGAGGCCCGCGATGAAACCGATCTCCAGTCGAGCCGGGTCGAGTTCGACCGCCACCTCCGCGTCGGGCGCGAAGCGGAAGATCGACCTCAGCCGGTCCACGACGGCGACGAAATCCGCAGGCCGCAGGATGTTGGGGCTGCCGCCGCCGAAATGCAGATGGCGCACGACCCCGCGCCGCACCCCGGGCCGTTCGGCCCAGAGCGCGATCTCCCGCAACAACTGGGCCTGGAAGGCCGCCACCCGCTCATAGTCCGAGACAATGCTGGTGTGGCAGCCGCAGTACCAGCACAGTCGATCGCAGAAGGGGATGTGGACATAGACCGAGAGGCTCTCCCCCTCATCCGCGATCAACCAGGTCTCGACCTCTTCGAGCGTCCCGGGCCGCAGAGCGACGGCGGTGGGATAGCTGGTGTAGCGTGGCAGGGTCCGACGGGCATGCGTCATCCAGGCCTGAGGCAGGGAGGTCGGCATCGCGATCCCCCGCCTCAGGCAACCGTCCAATGCGGTTGAAGCGGAACATGCGCAGGACCCGGCCGCACGGCCTTGACCGGTCCGCCGGCCAGTTCATCGGCGAAGCCATGGTTGACGTCACGGTGATGCGCCTCGTCGGCGCGCACCACCAGAACCACGTCGCGCAGCGTTGCGGACGCGGGCAGACCCCAGTAGTCGCGGGCGATCTTTGGCGCAGGGACGTTCTCGCTACGCCCTTCGTCGATCTCAGCGAGATAATGGGTGTAGCTGATCACCGCCTCTTCTTCGAAATAGCCGACGACCCGATGGGCGGTGCGGGGCGAGACCAGATAGAGGCCGAAGAAGAAGAGATAGAACAGCCATTGCACGGCCATGACGATGAAACGTTCGAACAGGGTCGGCTGGCACACCTCGATGAAGGTCATCAGGTGCATGCGCTCGTTTTCGGCCTCGTCCATCAGGGTGCGGATCCAGCCGCGGTCGTCGCTCATGCGCCGCAGGGCTTTCAGGTGGGTCAGGGTGGCTCCGACCATGCCGGGCACGGCCGCCACCGTCTCCAGCACAACGGCCCGGTGGCCGTAACGCTTGGCGAAGAAGGTGTCCGCGCAGAAGCGGAGCGACTTCACAAAACCCCAGGCGATGCGATCAGACACCGAACGCGGCGCATGATGGACGTCGATATCACTCAGAAGGTCAGTCATATTCATCAGCTTTCTCGTTTCAGGTCTTCACAGACCGGATTAGGAACAAAGGGCTTCAAGCCGGTCGCGGCGGACCAGCCGAACGTGCCGACTGGAGCGCGCCGAGATCAGGCCGGAGCCTTCCATTTGGGTCAGGGTGCGCGAGACGGTGTGGATCGCCAGACCCAGGAAGTCCGCCATGTCCTGGCGGCTCATCGGCAAGATCATGTCGTCGAGCGATCCGACTCGTCGGGCGTAGGCGAGAAGAAAGGCGGCGACCCGTTCGGTGGCGCTTTGGCGAGCGAGAATGGCGGCATGATCCTGACTGCGTTGGCAGACCCTCACCGAGGCCGCCCACAGGGCGCCGGTCAGGCGGACATCGGTCGCCGCCAAGGCCGAAAGACGCCGACGCCGCATCCCGGCGACGACGGCCGGCGTGATGGCTTGCACAGCGGTCGTATAGTCCACGCCCGCCTCAAGCCCGAGAAATTCGCCAGGCAGATGGAAGTCCACGACTTGGCGACGACCGTCCCGCAGCAGGCGATAGCTCATCAAGACGCCCGCCTCCACGCGATAGGCGTAGTCGGCGGCCGCGCCGGCGAGAAACAGGTCGTCGCCCAGATCGACGGTGGTGCGAAGAGCCTGACTGTCGGCGAAGGCGGCGTTGAGCGGGCACATGGCTTCGGGCTCTGGCGTCGGGAGCGGACGCTCGAGCGGCTCGGGGGTCATCGCGAGAAGGGCTGCGGACATGGCGACCTCGGGTTTATTCAACGCCGTGACGCTACGGGGGACAGGCCGATTTCGGTACTCGGGTGTGTCGCCTAGGGGAAAGACCCGAGTTGCCGTCTCGGATCAACCCAGTCTCGTCAGCGCCTCGATCATGCGTCGTCGGGCCAGCCCTGGAAGGCGCGCCACACCGGCTTCAAACCCGGAGCGGCTGGCGCGGACATCGCCAACGGCGATCAGAGCCACCATGCCCATGCCGAAATGAGGCGCGCACTTGACGCCGTAGAGGCCGGGTCGTTCGAGACGAAGGTCGAACACCGCCCCCATTGCGCCGCGCGTCGGCGGCGTTCCCGTCGGCGCGAGCCCGACGATGACCTCCGCATTATGCCCGGGATCGGTCGGCACGAAGCGAACGAGATCTCCGATTTCGGCGCGCAGAAAGGCCGGGTCGAACACCATGGCTCCGCCCGGCCCGCGGTTCAGCATCTGAACGCGGTGGACGCGCGCGGCGGACGCGCCGCCGAGCCCCCATCCCGCCGCCGCCGTCAGCAGCGCCCGTCGCGTGGTCATCGAAATCTCCCGTCGCAGGCGGCGGCCCGGTCCCGTCCGCCGCCGGTCTCTTAGCAACCGGCGCCCTTGGCGCCTTTGCGCGCGCGCAAAGGACAAGGCTCCCTCCTCCCCCCGGATGGTTCTTCGTCGGCGGACGTGCCAGACTCGCCTGAACAGGCGGATGGAGGCCGATGAAAACCAGCCGAATCAGCGCGCCGCTCTTTTGGGCCGAACGGGTGCGACCGCACCGGCATCTGGTCGGCGCCGCGATCGCTCTGGGCGGAGTGGGCCTGGCCTATGCCGCGCGGTGGGCGATGGCGCCCATGCTGGGCGAGCGGATCGCTTTTCTCTTCTTCGTCCCTGCCGTCGCGGCCGCCGCCGCCGTGGGCGGATTCGGCGCCGGCGCCCTCGCCGCCTTGCTCGGCGCCGCCGGGGGTTTGCTGATCACCTGGCAGGCTGGGCCAAGGACCGGCGGCGACATCGCCACCGCCCTGGTCTTTCTGGCTGTCGGAATCGGCTTGAGCGTGGGCGGGGAACTTCTTCACCGGGGCCGCCGCGGCGTCGTCGCGGCCAACGCTCACCTACGCGCGCGCGAGGCGCATCTGCAGTCCATCCTGGACACGGTCCCTGACGCCATGGTCGTGATCAGCGAAAGGGGCGTCATAAGGTCCTTCAGCCCGGCGGCCGAGCGGATGTTCGGCTGGACGGCCAGCGAGGTCGTCGGGGAGAATGTCAAACGGCTGATGCCCGAGCCCTACAAGGCGCAACACGACGATTATCTCGAGCGCTATCGGCGGACGGGCGAAAGACGGATTATCGGCCAGGGTCGGGTCGTGGTCGGTCAAAGGCGCGATGGGGCGACCTTTCCCCTCGAACTGGCGGTCGGCGAGATGCAGTCCGGCGAGGAACGCTACTTCACCGGCTTTATTCGCGACCTGACGGACCGCCAGGCCACGGAGACCCGGCTACAGGAGTTGCAGACCGAGCTGATCCATATCTCGCGCTTGACCGCCATGGGCGAAATGGCCTCGGCCCTCGCCCACGAACTGAACCAGCCCCTGACCGCCATGGCCAACTATCTCAACGGCTCGGCGCGTCTGCTCGATCGTGAGGAACTGCCGCGCGAGGTGCTCAAGGACGCGCTTCGCAAGGCCGGAGCCCAGGCCTTGCGCGCGGGCGACATCATTCGCCGGCTGCGCGACTTCGTCGCGCGCGGCGAGGTGGAACGCCGCGTCGAAAGCCTGCCCAAGCTGATCGAGGAGGCCGGCGCCCTGGCGCTGGTCGGCGCCAAAGAGCATGGCGTGCGCGTCACGCTCGATTTCCCGCCCGACGTCGATCTGGTGTTGGCGGATCGTGTCCAGATCCAGCAGGTCGTGCTCAATCTGATCCGCAACGCCATCGAGGCCATGGAAGACCAGCCCCGGCGGGATCTGACCATATCGCTCACGCGATGCGCCGACGAGGCCTGCGTCACCGTCGCCGATACGGGATCGGGACTGGACCCGTCGGTGGCGGATATGCTTTTCCAGCCCTTTGTGACCACCAAGCGAACGGGAATGGGCGTGGGTCTGTCGATCTGCCGAACCATCGTCGAAGCGCATGGCGGACGCATCTGGGCGACCCCGCGTCCGGAGGGCGGCGCGCAGTTCGCCTTTACCTTGAAGACCGCAGATGAAGACGACACCGATGGCGACGATGATCCAGGCTGACACGACAGTGCACGTGGTCGATGACGATGCGGCCCTGCGCGACTCCCTCGCCTTTCTGATCTCGACGAACGACCTGGAGCCGCGGCTTTACGCCTCACCGCTCGAACTGCTGGAGGCGGCGCGCCGCGAACCCCTGTCGGGCTGCATCCTCACTGATGTGCGCATGCCCGAGATGAGCGGTATCGATCTGGCGCGGCGTCTGCGCGCGAGCGGCGCGACCACTCCGATCGTGGTGATGACGGGACACGCCGACCTGGCCTTGGCCGTGGAGGCGATGCGCGCCGGCGTCCAGGACTTCATCGAAAAGCCGTTCGACGACGCCGTCTTGATCGAGGCGCTCCAGCGCGCGCTCGCGGAACCCGACGGCGCCCGCACCGCCGCACGGGACCCTCTCGTCGCCGAGCGCCTCGCTTCGCTGTCCCAACGCGAGCTAGAGGTTCTGGAGGGGCTCGTCGCCGGCCATGCCAACAAGGTGATCGCCTATGATCTCGGCATCAGTCCGCGCACCGTCGAGGTCTACCGGGCCAATGTGATGACCAAGATGCAGGTGCGCAGCCTGTCCGAGCTGGTTCGCGTCACGGTTCTGACGCGAGGCGGCTGAGGCCGCAGGCGTCCCTGACGGCCTCGAGCAGGGCGCCTCCGATCAGGGGCTTCTCAAGCAGGACCGCGCCGACGCGGGCGGCGTCTTCGCAGACCCCGCGGCGCGGGTGGGTGGTGATCAGTATGGCGCCGCCGGCGAGCGACGCGGCTCTCAGTCGATTCAGAAGCGCCAGCCCGTCCAGACCCGGCAGATGATAGTCGAGGACGAGGCAGCGCGCCGCCCGCAATCCCGCCCCCTCCCCGACGCGATCTTCCACGGCCTCGAGCAGCGCCTCGGCGCTGCCATATCGTCGGACCCTGAAGCCTTCGGTTTCGAGCGCAAAGGCGACGGATTGCGCCACCGCAGGGTCGTCATCGACCAGAAGGACGAGGGGCGCGACCATCATGCCGCCTCAGCGCAAGCGCAGCCGCCGCTCGGCCTTTCGAACGCCCAGCAATCGCGCAGAGCGCGCGTAACGACCCGGCAGCTCGCCTGAAGACGAAGCCAGTCTGCGGGTGCGGAGGCGGACGCCGAGAGTTGCTCCAGGGCGCGCTCGACCGCCCCCAGAGCTCGAGCGCGGCGAAGGATCTCAGCGCGACGCCGCGTCTGAGAGGCCGGGGCCTGATCCTGTGCGAACCGCCCAGTCTCGCGCGCCTGACAAAGGTCCAGGCCGTCCTGCAATTCGGCGAGTAGATCGCCCAGCCCATGGGGCCAGTTGTCGTCGGCCGCATGAACCGGCTCCAGCCGATCCGCCAGGCGAACGGCTTGGGACAGGGCCCACGCGGCCGCGCGGATCCCGGTCTTTCCCGTCTTCTCCGCTCGTGGGGCCATGGCCGTCCGGTCCGCCGCAACATCTCGTGCGCCTCAGAATGACCGGTCTCGGCTTCGCCCGCCTTGCCTTTGCGCAAATCGGACTCCTTTGAACACCGACGGGCGGAGTCTTCACCCCTTTGAAGGCGATTTGATCGGGATCAATCGGAAATCTCGTCCGACGTGATCCTGTGGGTCATGTCCATTCGTCAGACAGACCTTGACCGCATCCGCACCCTGCCCCTGTTCGCGGACATGACCCCGAGCGTCTTCCGCGACGCCACGGCCGGGGCTTTTCTGCAACGGTTTCCCGCCGGCACCACTCTGCTGATGGAGGGCGATCCGGTCGACTTTCTATATGTCTTGCTGGACGGCGCTGTGGAGCTCCAGGGGAGTTGGAAAGAGAAAGAGGCGGTTCTCGCCGTTCTGCGCCCCGTCTCGACCTTTATTCTGGCGGCCGTGATGCTCGAGGCGCCGGCCTTGATGTCCGCACGGACCCTGGAGCGGTCGGAGGTGCTGATGCTGTCCGGCGAGGCGTTGCGCCGGACCACGCGGCAAGACCCCGCCTTCGGTTTCGCCGTGGTGCAGGAATTGGCCGGCTGCTACCGCGGCGTGGTGCGTATGGTGAAGGCTCACAAGCTGCGCGGCTGCCTGGAACGCGTGGCCAACTATCTTCTGGCGCAAAGCGCCCGGCAGGGCGACCCTCATCATATCGTCTTGCCGTATGGGAAACGCGTCCTGGCCTCTCTCCTCGGCATGACGCCCGAGAATCTGTCGCGCGCCTTCGCCCAACTGGCGGACTACGGGGTTCAGGTGCGAGGCCCGGAAATTCATCTGGCGCGCCCTCGCGCGCTCGAGCGCCTGGCCCGCCCCTCGCCGCTCATCGACAACCACGTCAAGGCCGGCCCGCTTCCGATCGGACGGGCGGGGACCGAAAGCCTGACCACGACGCCCGGCGCGCCTCCGCCGCCGGCCCCCTCAGGCGTCTCCGCCGCGCCGCGCACGGCCTGAGTTCAGGCCGAACGATCCACCGGTCAAGCCGCGGCGCCTCACCTCAAGCGCGGTCCTAGCAACATCGGCCCGTAGACAAGGGCATAGCCGAGCAAAGACGCCGCCCAAAGGCCGCCCGCGACGATCAGGGCCGCGCCATAGACCTCCGGCCACAGCCCGCCCGCCACCCGCACCACGGCGGCGAGATTGGCGAGCCCATACAAGACCACCGTGGCCCGGTCCGCCTCCAGCGGCCGTCCCGTATGGCCGCGCGTGGCCCGGGTCATCACCGCCAGGATCATCACCCCCATGGCCCCGGTCGTCAGGGCGTGGACGCCCGCCGAAGGCGCAAAGCTCGCCCCCATGGCGGCCAGCCCCAGCAGGACCAGGCCGACGGCGAGCCAGGCGTAGCCGAGGTGCAGAATCCAGACCAGCGGCTCGCCGGCGGTGCGCCAGCCGCACCACCGGGCCAGCCGCACGCCGTTCAAGAGCCCCGCCAAGGCCAGGACCACTCCGACCGCCGGATGGTCGGCCCGCCACACCCAGGCGACGAGAGCCGTCAGGGTAAACGCCATGACCCCCAGATCGAACCGCGAGGCAGGGGCGGGCAGCCGCCCTCTTCCCTGGCGCGCCAGCCAATTGCGGGTGAAGTTCGGCGTCACACGGCCGCCGATCAGGACCAGAAGCATGACGATCAGGCCTAGACCGGCGCGCACCACGGCGTCCAGACCGCCGGCCTCTCCTGACCTGAGGTGGAAGGCCAGATTGGCGGCGGCCAGTCCGGTTACGGCCAGGGCGACGCCGAGATTGCGCCAGTTGCGCGCCGCCAGGACGTCGCGCCAGACGACCAGGCTCAGCCCTGTCAGATAGAGGCCGTCGAGGATCAGCAGGGTGAAGGCGTCGGCTCCGGGGGTCGACAGGGCCAGACGTCCGACGGCCCAGAGCCCGAACAACACCGCCAGCGGCGTTCCCGCGAGTGGCGCGCGACCGGTCCAGTTCGGCACGGCGGTCAGAAGAAAACCGCCGATGACGGCGCCGACATAGCCGAACAGCATCTCATGGATATGCCAGTCCATCCCCGCGCGACCGGCGATCCGTCCGTCGCCATGCGCCAGAACATAGACCCAGAGCGGCGCCGCCATCGCTCCCCACAGGGCGCCGAACAGGAAGAAGGGCCGAAGCCCTAAGCTGAACAGGACGGGCGTTGAAAGAGCGCGAAGGGGGCGATCGGTGGTCATGGCGGAACTCCTTGCTCCCCCTTCTGGCGCCGCCCGGCGACGGGCGCCTTGCCTTGGCGCAAACCCCTGTCCTCTGATCGATGTTTCGGCGCGTCACATCGCCCGTCGCCGGAGTCGCCGTCCTCGTCTTGATGGCGATCAATCCCGGAGACGACATCTGAATTCGGCTTATCGGACGGCGCCGCGCGGCCCGATGCCGCACCGCGCCGCATTGACCCGACCCCAAGGAAAAACCCAACATGTAGTCATCCACCAGAAGTGATACACCATATGTTGACCGTCATCCGCCCCGCCGCCCCGTCCATCGACGTCGTTCAAACGGTTCGCGAATATGTGGACCGGCAGGACTGGCGGGTGAACGCGAACGCCAACCAGGGCTATTCCCTGGGCGGCCTGATCCTGAATGTCTCCGGCAAGGTGATCGCCAACTACTGGCTGTCCCACCTCTATCCGCCCGCCGTCGGCGCCGCCCACCGCGAGGGCGACCTGCACATCCACGATCTGGACATGCTCAGCGGCTATTGCGCGGGCTGGTCGCTCAGAAACCTGCTCACGGAAGGTCTGAACGGCGTGGCCAACAAGATCGAGTCGGCGCCGCCTCGCCACCTGTCCAGCGCGGTCGGCCAGGTCGTCAACTTCCTGGGCGCCCTGCAGAACGAATGGGCGGGCGCCCAGGCCTTCAGCTCGTTCGACACCTATATGGCGCCGTTCGTCCGTAAGGACGCCATGCCCTATGAGGCGGTGCGTCAGTGTCTTCAGGTGTGGATCGGCGTGGAAAAGGGACCCCGTTAGCGGTGTGATCGGCGTCGAATAAGGACCCCTCATTCCTGAGGTC
>NZ_JBWKNX010000017.1:0-92255 GCF_059415785.1 Brevundimonas sp. GW821-FHT10A07 | reverse complement strand
AACTCTTTCTTCCCCTCAAAACCCCCGAAACCAAAGCTCCGAAGCCCTCAGGGCCGGCCCGTTTCCGAGCGAGGCGGCTCTATACGTAGGGGCCATTTCGTCTGCAACAGGATTCTGACATTCCCGCGAAGATTCTCGCCAACTCCCGATCGGCGAACAGCCGCGCTTGCCGCAGGGGCGCCCGCCCGCGCGGCGCTGGAACCGGACTCCTTTCAGATCGTTCTTGATCCGAAGCGGGGCCTCAATGTTGTCGAACTCCATGCCTGCGCCCCCTGAGGCTGCGGCCGACGCGCCGCATGTTCTCGTCGTTGAAGACGAGTTTCTGATCCGAATGCTGGTCTCAGATCACCTTCGTGATGTGGGTTTCGTCGTCATCGAGGCCTTCAACGCCGACGAGGCGGTCGCGATTCTGAAGTCGGGCGCTTTTATCGACCTGATCTTCACGGACGTACGCATGCCCGGGTCGATCGACGGCCTCGGGCTTCTGGCCTACGCACAACTTGGTCAGCCGAGGATTCCCGTGCTCGTGTCCTCCGGCCACCTCGAGCCCGAGACCGCCTATGCGGGCGGCGCCGCCGGTTTCCTGCCGAAGCCCTTCGACCTTGACGTTCTGGTCGTCGCGATGAGGACGGCGCTCGCAGCCGCCGCCTAGCAGATCGGCCTTCTGGCGCATTCAGCCTCGGGACGGCTCCCTGCATGCCCCGCCGACCGAGGTCGGCCCTGTCCGCCCGGATCAAGGCCGTGCGCCTGAACGGCGCGTCCGTGCGACACCCTCCGTGCGGACCCTGGGCGGAATCACTGTGGCTTAATGGCGATGGCGGAAAGATCGGTCTGTGGGTCCAGAGGGACGCCCGCAGCCTTGCGCTCGGAATAGCGGTCGACCAGCTGGGCCGCGTGGGGGCGCAGCAGGATCGTGAAGCGCACCAGTTCCTCCATCACATCGACGATCCGGTCGTAATAGCTGGAGGGCTTTATCCGGCCGTCGTCGTCGAACTCGTTGAAGGCCATGGCCACGCTGGACTGGTTGGGGATGGTGAACATCCGCATCCATCGCCCCAGCAGGCGCAGGGTGTTGACGGCGTTGAAGCTCTGCGACCCGCCCGAGACCTGCATCACCGCCAGGGTGCGGCCCTGGGTCGGCCGCATCCCGCCCAGGCTGAGCGGCAGATGGTCGATCTGCAGCTTCATGATCCCCGAGACCTGACCGTGCCGTTCCGGGCTGCACCAGACCATGCCCTCGCTCCAAAGGGCGTGTTCGCGCAGTTCATGAACCGCAGGATGGTCGTCCGCGACATGCTGATCGGTCAGCGGCAGATCGCGCGGATCGAAGATCCGGGTTTCGCACCCCATCCATTGCAACAGCCGCGCCGCCTCCTCGACGCACAGGCGCGAATAGGACCGGTCCCGGAGCGACCCGTAGAGCAGCAGGATCCGCGGCGGCGGGTCGTTCGGCCCCAGCCCCGCCGCAGGATCGCGCGCCAGATAGGCCGGGTCCAGGGCGGGCAGATGATCGGGGTCCGGCAGGGGCCGCAGACGGTCGAAACTCATGAAATGGCCTTGGTCATATAGGCGGCGGACGCCGGGCAGAGCGCCGCGAACTCGCGCGTCCGAAGGATGGCCTCGGGGGCCGTCTCACGCGCGCCGCGCACAAATCCTCGGCGAGCGAAGAAGGCCTCCGCCGTAGTCGTCAGCAGGTGCAGGGTCTCCGCCCCCAGATCCCTGGCCACGTCTTCTGCGGCGGTCAGGAGGCGCGCGCCTGTGCCCCGCGCCCGATGATCGGGAAGAACGACCAGCGACCGCAACAACAGATGCCGGCCTTTGCCTTCCAGCCCTGCGTAGCCGACCAGGGCGCCGTATTGGGTCGCGCCGAAATAGCGGCCGGCGCCAGGCTCGGGCAGGCCGGCCTCAGCCAGGGCTGCGATCAGGCCGCGATCGCCGGCGTCCACCACACGCAGGGCGACCATCAGGCGTCCGCCGGCGGGGCCGTGTCGGCGAACCAGCGCCGCCCCATCCACAGGGCGACCGACACCAGCAGGATCAGCACCGGCACCTCGACCAGGGGGCCGATCACTGCAGCGAAGGCGACAGGCGACGTCAGGCCGAAGGCGGCGATGGCGACGGCGATGGCCAGTTCGAAATTGTTCGAGGCGGCGGTGAAGGCCAGGGCCGTGGTGCGCGGATAATCCGCCTCGATCAGCTTGCCCATCAGGAAGCTGACGACGAACATCACCAGGAAATAGATGGTCAGCGGCACGGCGATCCTCAGCGCATCCAGCGGCAGGGCCACCACCTCGCCGCCCTTCAGGCTGAACATGGCGACGATGGTGAACAGCAGGGCGACCAGGGTCATCGGCCCGATGCGCGGCAGGAACCGGGTCTCGTACCAGGTTGCGCCCTTGCGCCGGATCAGGACCAGGCGCGTCAGGAAACCCGCCAGGAACGGCACGCCCAGATAGATCAGCACCGCCCCGGCTATGGTCCAGAAACGGATCGCGACCACGCTGCCCTCCAACCCGAACAGCGGCGGCAGGACCGACAGGAAGAACCAGGCGTACAGGCTGAAGAACAGGATCTGGAAGATGGAGTTGAAGGCGACCAGACCGGCCACATACTGGTTGTCGCCGCGCGCCAGCTGGTTCCAGACCAGGACCATGGCGATACAGCGGGCCAGGCCGATCAGGATGACCCCGGTCATATATTCCGGCTGATCCCTCAGGAAGATCACCGCCAAGGCGAACATCAGCACCGGCCCCAGCACCCAGTTCTGGAACAGGGACAGCAGCAGCACCCGCCTGTCCGCAAACACCTGCGGCAGGGCCTCGTACCGCACCTTGGCCAGGGGCGGATACATCATCAGGATCAGGCCAATGGCGATGGGGATATTGGTCGTGCCGACCGACAGCCCGTCCAGCCAGGCCGGCAGACCGGGAACGAAGGCGCCCAGCGCCACACCCAGCCCCATGGCGACGAAGATCCACAGAGTCAGCCAACGGTCGAGGAAGGACAGCCGCCGGGGCGCGGCCGCAGAGGCTGGGGCGACGGGCGTATCGACCATCAGCGAACCCTCCGCCCCTCGGCGTCGATCACCACTTCGCCGTCTTCCTTGACGAACGGTTTGAGCCCGTCCTCGGGCAACAGATCCAGCACCGCCTCGGACGGCCGGCACAGGCGCACGCCGCGCGGCGTCACCACGATGGGACGGTTCAGCAGCACCGGATGGGCCTCGATGGCGTCCAGCAACTGGTCGTCGCTGACGGCCGGGTCGCCCAGACCCAGCTCGGCGAAGGGCGTGCCCTTCTCGCGCAGGAGATCGCGCAGCGGCGCGCCCGTCCGCGCGGCCAGGTCCTGGATCAGGGCGCGGCTAGGCGGCGTCTTCAGATATTCGATCACATGCGGCTCGATCCCCACGTGGCGGATCAGCGCCAGGGTGTTGCGCGAGGTCCCGCAGGCGGGATTGTGATAGATGATGACGTCCATGGGGTCCTCAGTCGCGGCAGGGCGCGAGTTCGGCGAGCCTGGGCTCGCAAAGATCGGCGCGACCCTGGCAGCAGTCCTCCAGCAGGAAGACGGTCAGGTCGCGCAGTCGGCTCAGATCGGCGCGATAGATGATGGACCGGCTGCGCCGCTCGGCCGTGATCAGTCCGGCCCGCGACAGCACGCCCAGATGGGCCGACATGGTGTTGGCCGGGATCGCCAGCCGATTGGCGATCTCGCCGGCGGCCAGTCCCTCCGGCTCATGCCGCACCAGAAGCCGGAACGTCTCCAGACGCGTGTTCTGGGCGAGCGCGGCCAGGGCGAAAATGGCGATCTCTGATTCCATGTTTCCGATATAATGGAAATATGGAATCAGCGGCAAGCCGTATTCCAAGATCGACTATGCCGCACTCCGCACCCGGATCGACCGGTCTTGAACCCGGTCCTGGTCCGCTGGATCCTGGCCTTCAGCTTCCCGCTGGGCGCCTTTGGCCATTTCTGGTGGGTCGGCAGGCACGGGCTGTTCTATCACGGCCCCGCGCCGGCCTGGGCGGTCTGGTTCTGGTACGGTCTATGCGCGACCGACTTCGTGGTCTGCTGGCTGTTGCTGACCCGGCCCCGGCCAGGTCTCGCGCTCGCTGTTGCCGTCATGGCCGTCAGTCTGATCGTGAACTGGACCTGCTTTCCGACCTTCGAGCGCGGCTTCAACGGCGTTCTCGTGGGCCTGACTGCATTCGGCCTGCTGGTTTTCTGCATCGCGCCCTGGCTTTGGACGTCAGTCAGCCAAGACGACGGCACGTGATGAAGGCCGTCTGACGCATCCCCGTTCCCCTGACCTTCGGCCATAGGCGGACGACACGGCGAACATCGTCGGGTCTGGCAAGATTCGCGTGATGTGCGCGGTCCTGAGTCAATCGCGCCCGACAGGCTCTACCGGAACTTCAAGACGGCGGCGCGCGGCCAAGTCTGGCTCGTCGATCTGACGGCGCGCACTCCTGAAATATCCCAAAGTAGTGGACTATTGACGAAACCGAAGTCGTGGTAAGCACGGCCATGGTTCGGCCTACTGAAAGACCCGGCATTATGGCGCTCATTGCGCTGTTCGTCGCCCTGTTGGTCTTGATCCCCGCCGTCGATGCGTCGGCCTGTGCGGTAGAACGCGATCCCGGTCACGCCGCTGCGCTGCTGATCGATGACATCGGCGATGAGCCGGCCGAACCTGGCGACCACGCCATCTGCAACCATGGGCATTGCCACCATGCCGGCGTTACGGCCCTGGCCACGGTTGACTCCGAAACGACGCTGTCATTCTCGGACGCCGGCGTGATGATCTTGCCCTCGCTCCCGATGTTGTCCCGCGCGCCCAGCGGTCTGGAACGCCCTCCCAGAGCCTGACGATGTCTTGCGCCACATGGCGCGCTTCAATCGTCTGGAACTGCTGGGACATGGAAAATGCCACCCCTTGAATCTGTCCGGTCGCGTCTTGCGATCGGCTGCGCCGTGGTCGCTATGGCGACGGCGGTCACCGGCCCTGCGTGGGCTGATCCCGCGCCTTCGTTCGAGGCGTTGCTTGAACGCATCGGCCTGACGCCGACGACGCTGGAGGCTGATGCATTGCTCGACGCGGCCGAGGCTCGGGTGCGTCAGGCGCGGATGCGGCCCAATCCGGAACTAAGGCTGGAGGCCGAAAACGCCTTCGGCAGCAGCCCCTTCACGGGCTACGACAAGGCCGAGACCACCCTGTCGTTGACGCAAGACCTCGAACTCTGGGGACGGCGCCGCGCGCGGGTCGCGGTCGCGAGGGCCGAGGCCGGTACAGCGGGACTGAGGCGTGAACTGGCGGCCGTCGAAGCCTGCGCCAGACTGGCTCTCGTCTATGCCGAGGCGGAAGCCGGTCAGCGACGGTTTCTGCTGGCCGAAGAGGCGCTGGCCGTCACGGTCGCCGACACGCGTGCGGCGCTGGTCCTGGTGGAAGAGGGTCGAGAACCCTTGCTGCGCGGCGTCCAGGGCGAGAGCGAAGCGGCGGCCGCCCGTGCGACCCTGGATGAAGCCAAGGCCGAACGCGACGCAGCGTTCGCACGTCTCGCCGCCGTGGCGATGCTGCCGGCGCCGGTCACGTCGATCAGCCACAGTCTGATCGACCGGGCGCCCGTTACAGCAGTACTGACGCCGGGTGCGACCCCGCAGGTGCGCGTGGCCCAGGCTGAGCGTGCGGCGGCCGAGAGCCGGATCGAGGTGGAGCGTGTGCGCGCCCGGCCGGACGTCCGGGCCTTCGTCGGCGTGCGTCATGACGAGGCCGAAGACGCGACCGCCCTGACCTTCGGGCTGAGCGTACCGCTGCCTCTGTTCGACCGTAACCGGGGCAATATCGACGCCGCACAGGCGGAGTTCAGGGCGGCCGACGCCCGTCTGATCGGTGCGCGTCAGGAAGCGGAAGCGGATCGTAACGCCGCCGTCGCGCGTCTAGCCGCCTCGACCAGCCGGGTCTCAGCCTCTGACGCCGGGGCCGCCGCCGCCGAGGAGGCCTATCGCCTCGCGCGCATCGGTTTCGAAGCCGGCCGCATCTCGCAACTGGAACTGCGGTCATCCCGCATGGCCCTGATTTCTGCTCGCAACGCCGCTGTGGACGCCCGCCTGGCGCGGGTCCGGGCGGAAATCGATCTCGCGCGCCTGCAAGGCCGCGCTCCCTTTGGAACATCGCAATGAAGCCGACATCCCCGATCAACAAGACCTGGCTGACGGCCGGGGTCGCCGCCGTCGTCGTTCTGGGCGGCGCGGGCCTCTACGCGATGACCCGCGCTTCGTCCGACAGCCCGGCGTCCGCCGAGGCTGGACATGCCGAAGGCGAGGAGGTTCGCACCGGAAAAGCGGAGGCTGGGGAAGACGTTCTGGTTCTCACAGCGGCGCAGATCGAAGCCGCAAACATCTCGGTGATCGCCGTCTCCGGGGGCGGAGGCGGCGAAACCCGACTGTCGGGCCGTATCGAACCCATGATCGACGCCAGAGCCGCCGTGGCCGCCTCCGTCGGAGGTCGGGTTGAGCGGCTTCTGGTGTCGCCGGGCCAGTCGGTGCGCGCCGGGCAGTCGCTGGCTATTCTGGTCAGCGGCGAGGCCGCCACCCTTCGCGCCGATGCGGACGCGGCCCAGGCCAACGCCGTCGCCGCTGAGCAGTCCCACAGTCGCGAGGAGAGCCTTGCCGATCAGGGCGTGGTCGCGCGTCGTGACGCCGAGGTCGCCCATGCACAGGCGCTCAGCGCTGAAGCTGCCGCCCGCGCCGCCCGCGCCCGCGCTACAGCCGCCGGGTCGCCCGATGCATCGGGCCGGCTCAGTGTAAGGAGCCCGATCTCGGGCGTGGTCACCAGCGTTCAGGTCGGGCCGGGAGGCTTTGCCACCCAGGGCGGGATCATCGCCGAGGTCACCAATCCTGCGCGGGTGGAAATCGTCTTTAATGCTCCGCCGGCGCTTGCGGCCCAGGTTCGCGCCGGATCATCTCTGCGTGTGCAGGGACGGGGTGGCGAGTTCGACGCCGTCGTCATCGGCGTCGCCGTCGGCGCCGAGAGCGGCGCGACCATCATCCGCGCACGTCCAACAGGCTACGACCTGCCGCCCGCCGGCTCGGCTGTGACGGGCAGCATCGTTACGGGTGAGAGGGCCGGCGGCATCACCGTTCCGTCCGAAGCCATTCAGACCGCTGACGGCGCGAGCGTCGTCTTTGTGCGCACCGCGACAGGATTCCGCGCCGCGCCCGTTCTGGTCGGCCGGCGCGCCGGCGACCGAACGGAAATCCTCAGCGGCCTGACGGGGGCCGAACAGATCGCCGGGGCCAACGCCTTCCTCCTCAAAGCCGAACTCGCCAAGGGCGAGGCCGAGCACGGGCACTAAGGGCGACGATCATGTTCAAATCCATCATTGAAGCCTCGGTCCGGTTCCGCTGGTTCGTCATGCTCGCCGTCAGCCTCGTCGCGTTGCTGGGCCTGTTCGAACTGACCAAACTGCCGATCGACGCGGTTCCCGACATCACCAATCGTCAGGTGCAGATCACTACGGTCGCTCCCGCCCTGGCGCCCGAGCAGATCGAGCGTCAGGTCAACTATCCGCTGGAGACGGCCCTGGCCGGCATCCCGGGCCTGACCAGCACGCGGTCGCTGTCGCGCAACGGCTTCAGCCAGATCACCGCCATCTTCACCGACCAGACCGACATCTATTTCGCCCGCCAGCAGGTCGCCGAACGGCTCGCGGCCGCATCCGAAAGGCTTCCTGACGGCGTGGAGCCGAGCCTGTCGCCCATCACCACCGGCCTCGGCGAAGTGCTGATGTGGACGGTCGACTATGTGCCGTTCAACAGCAAAAGCCTGGCGAAGCCTGGCCAGCCTGGTTGGCAGGACGGTGGCGTTTATCTGACCCCTGAAGGCGATCGACTGACGACGCCGGAACAACGCGCGACCTATCTGCGCACGGTCCAGGACTGGATCATCGCGCCCCAGATGCGCACCACTACCGGCCTCGCGGGGGTCGATACGGTGGGCGGCTACGTTAAGGAGTACGCCGTCCGACCCAATACGTCGCAACTGGCCGCCTATGGCCTCGGCCTCGGCGATCTGGTCGAGGCGGTCGCGCGCGCCAACACCCAGGCGGGCGCGGGCTACATCCAGCGCGCGGGAGAGGCCCTGGTCGTGCGCACCGACGCCTTGGCCTTGACCATCGACGATCTGGCCCAGGCCCCGGTCGTCAATCGCGGCGGTCTGGTCGTTCGGGTCGCCGACGTCGCCACGGTCGAGATCGGTCAGGCCCCGCGCCTGGGCGGCGCCAGCCGCGATGGCCATGAGGCGGTGCTGGGCACGGCCCTGATGATCGCGGGCGGCAATAGCCGAACCGTGGCCCAGGCCGCCGCCGACAGGCTAGCGCTGGTGGACGACAGCCTGCCGCCCGGCGTCGTCGCTCTACCGGTGTTGAACCGCAGCGAACTGGTCAACGCGACCATCTCGACCGTCGCTCGAAACCTGACGGAGGGGGCGCTGCTGGTCATCGTCGTTCTGTTCCTGCTGCTCGGCAATATCCGCGCGGCGACCATCACCGCCCTGATGATCCCGCTGTCCTTCCTGTTCGCCGTCATCGGCATGAACCGGTTCGGCATCAGCGGAAACCTGATGAGTCTCGGCGCTCTCGACTTCGGCCTGATGGTCGATGGCGCGGTCGTGGTGATCGAGAACACCCTGCTGACGCTGACCCGACGCCGGGCCTCGCTGGGGCGAATACTGACGCGCCGCGAGCGACTGGACGTCGCCGTTCAGTCCGCACGCCAGATGGTCAAGCCCGCTGCCTTCGGCCAACTGATCATCCTCCTGGTGTTCGCCCCATTGCTGATGTTGGAAGGGGTCGAGGGCAAGACGTTCCAGCCCATGGGCGCGACCGTCATGCTGGCCCTGGTCGGGGCCTTCATCTTCTCCTTCACCTTCGTGCCCGCCATGACCGCCCTGCTGGTGCGCGATCCCAAGTCGGTTCACCTCGGGCCCGACGGTCTGGCCGTCGAACACGAGACTTGGCTGCTGCGGCTCGCCCGACGGTTCATCCAGCCGGCGATCAAGGCGGCGGTCGCACGGCCCGAGGTCGTGCTGGTCTCGGCCGTCGCCACCCTAGCCATCGGCGCGATCTCCTTCATGTCCCTGGGTCGAGAGTTCATTCCGACGCTCGACGAAGGCGACATCGCCATGCAGGCGCTGCGCGTGCCATCGGCCTCGCTGGAGCAGTCGCTGGCCATGCAGATGGCGCTGGAGCGCGCCATCAAGGTCCAGCCCGAGGTGGAGACCATGTTCTCGCGCACCGGCACGGCCGAAGCGGCGGTGGACCCGATGCCGCCCAACATCTCTGACAGTGTGATCGTTCTGAAGGACCGCAAGGACTGGCCCGATCCAAGCCTGGAGAAGGAGGCGCTGATCGAACGGCTGGCGGCGACCGCAGGCCGGCAGATCGGAAATAACACCGAGTTCAGCCAGCCGATCGAACTGCGTTTCAACGAACTGATCTCTGGGGTTCGCACCGACCTCGCCGTCATGGTCTATGGCGATGATTTCGACACGCTCCAGCGCGTGGCGGATCAGGTCGCAACCTCGCTGCGGAACACGACAGGATCCGCAGACGTGCGAGTCGAGCAGGCCACGGGCCTGCCCACCTTGACCATCAGCGTCGATCGCACCGCCGCCGCCAGCTATGGCCTCTCAGCAACGGACGTCAGCGAGGCTGTTTCCATTGGTATAGGCGGCGCCGAGGCCGGTCGCATCTTCGAGGGCGACCGGCGCTTCGACGTCGTTGTCAGACTGCCCGATGGCGCCCGAAATGACCCGGCGGCCCTCGCGGCGCTCCCCATCGTGTCCGATGCCGGCGTGATCGTGCCGTTGTCTTCGGTCGCACGCATCCAGACCGGCGAGGGGCCGAACCAGATCAGTCGCGAGAACGGCAGCCGCCGCATGGTGGTCCAGGCCAATGTGCGGGGTCGCGATCTGGGCGGTTTCGTCGCCGACGCCCAAAACCAAGTCTCGCAGATCGAACTCCCCGCCGGAGTCTATCTGGATTGGGGCGGCCAGTTCGAGAACCTGAAGCGAGCGGAGCAACGCTTCGGGCTCGTCATTCCGGTGGTCTTCGTGCTGATCGGCGTGCTGTTGTTTCTGGCGTTGGGATCGTTCGCAGAGGCGGGTCTGGTCTTCGCCTGCGTCCCCCTGGCTCTGGTCGGCGGCGCGCTGGGGCTCCTGCTGCGCGGCATGCCCTTCTCGGTCTCTGCGGCGGTCGGCTTCATCGCGGTCTCGGGCGTGGCGACCCTGAATGGCCTGGTGCTGATGCAGGCGATTCGTGAACGGCTGACGGCCGGTTTGACGCCCTATGACGCCGCCATCGAAGGCGCCTCCAGCCGTCTCAGGGCCGTTCTGACGACGGCCCTGGTCGCCATCGTCGGCTTCATCCCGATGGCGCTGGCCCACGGCGCGGGGGCGGAGGTCCAAAAGCCTCTGGCGACGGTGGTGATCGGCGGCCTCCTGACGGCGACTCTCCTGACCCTGCTCGTCCTGCCGACTTTCGCCGCCAAGGCGGTAAAGCACCGGAGGGCCGAAGGCATGGATGACTGATCCCCCGGCGGGAGCCAGACATTTGAAGGGCGAGCGGCTCGCGGGACCAGCCGCCGCCCCGATGTTCCGAAAGTGCGCCAATGCGCCCGCAACAGCGGCGAGCGCGCGCAACAGATGATGTCGAAAGCCAGCAACGGAGCCGAGACCGGATCGGGTTTTCGAGCCCGGGCGGCCGGCTCAGCGGGGATCAGGACCGTTTGGCTGCCGCGGGATACGGATCTGCAGTTCGCTGCGTGGGAAGTCGAGGGCGTAGGCGTCGAGGTTGTTCAGCAGATCGGCGCCGAGGATCAGGCTGGGACCGCCTTCCGCCCCAGCGTCGTCCGCCTCGCCCGCGATGAATATCAAGGGCGCATCGCGGAAATTCACCGGACCCAATCTGATGCGGCCGACGACCCCTTTCATGACGACCGTCCCATGCTGCGTCGCCCCCCGGATCTCACCCGCCGGCGTGAGCCGCGGATCGGTTTCCGCCCAGCCCAGCGCACGAAGGGCTCCGCCCGACGCCACGGAGACAGCCGCGCCGGTATCGACGAGGGCGGTGAAGGTCACCCCGTCAATCTCGACCGGCACCGTCAGGAGGCCGCTGTCATCCAGACGGCCCGCCACGGCCACGAAGCCGTCGGCCGCCGCACCGGAGCGTTCGAGGCTCAGGCGGTTGGCGGCGTGATCAAACAGAAGACGATCTCCAGTGAACCTCTCCATGCCGATAATGCCGCGCGCCTCGGTGACGCCGGCGTTCGGAAGGGCGAGCATCCCGACGCTCTCGACGTCGAACAGGGGGGTCTTGAAGCGATCAACTCCATACAGGCCGGCTTGCTGCTGGCCTGCGACGCCGCCGATATTCATCTCGCCTATGACGGGCAGTTTCAGTTCGTCGACCAAAGGCAGGGTGACGAGACTGGTCTGGGCGGCGGTGTCGACCACCATGCGGAACGGCCCCTTGCCGTTGATCTCGGCGTCTAGGGTCGGCCGACCGCGCGTGTCGCGGGTCAGGACCGCGACCCTCGACACGGCGGGCGCCGCTTCGGCCTGCGCGGGCGGCAGCTGCGGCTCCCCGGCGGGGGCCTGCGTGCTCAGGGCCAGACTGGCGATCAGGATCAACGCGTGCATGAAGGGCTCCAGGACAGATCGACCTCTGTACCGGACCAAGCTGATCGGAAGCTGGCGCCGTCTGCCCAGGACCGGATGCGTTGCGTGACCCTTCCTCAGGGCCGAGCCTCAGGGCCGGGCCGGAATGTTCGGATCGAAACGCAGCGCCACCTCCGCCCCACCGCCGGCGACCTCGCCGATCACCACCGCGCCCTCGTGGCGATCAACCACCGCCTTGACGATGGCCAGACCCAGCCCATAGCCGCTGCGTCCGGTGGAGAACCGGGTGAAGGGCTCAAACAGCGTCTTGATCTGTTCACTGGGTATGCCCGGCCCCTGGTCGCAAACCCGAACCCAGCCGTCCTTGTCCAGTCGAACGACGACACGCTGGCCCTGCGCCGAAAACGACAGGGCGTTGTCGATGACGTTGCCGATCGCGGTCTCGACGAGGCTGGGATCGGCCCAGAGCCCATAGCGGGTCACCTCCCGCTCGAAGACGAGATCGAGACCGCGACGGGCCGCGACGACCTCCCGCTCGCCCACCGCCCTGCCGGTCAAGGTCACGAGATCCGATTCCTTCAGGGGCTCCGGAGCCTCGCCGATGGTCATCAGTTTGAGCAGTTGATTGGCGAGATTCGTCAGTCGCCGAACGTCGGAGATCAGCTTGTCCTTCAGCTGCCCGTCGTCCATGATTTCCAGCCGCGTTCTGAGCACCGTCAGAGGCGTGCGCATTTCATGCGCCGCGGCGGACAGGAAAAAGCGCTGACGCTTCTGGGCCTCGTCGACGCGCACGATCATCTGGTTCAGCGCCGACACGAGCGGCGCCACTTCCAGCGGCAGACCCTTTTCCGGAAACAGCTCGCTCAGATTGTCGGGATCGAGATCGCGCGCCATGGCGGCCACCCGCCGGATCCGCAACACGTTCGCCAAGAGGATTATGGTGAAGACGACGAAGGCCGCCCCTACGGTAAACAGGAATATCCCGCCGTAGCTCCATATGAACTTGCCATAGAGCCGAGCCGAGCCTGCGGCGGCATTGGTCGTTGCGTGTTCGATCCCGGCGTATTCATAATAGCTCGCCTGTCCGCCGCAGTCCGAATAGGCGAGGAAACTGCGACCTGGGCCGCCGGGATCACTGTTCGTGTTGGTGAGGCAGAGGCCTGAATAGACCTTCGTCAGATTCTGGCTCTGCAGCCGGTCGAACGCCAGGCGGATGAAGAAGGGCGTTCCCTCTCCGGAGCGAAACTCCCGCCCTTGCACCCGAACAAAATAGCGGAACTTGGGATTGTGCGCCTTGATGTCCCGCAAGACCGGATCGGCGTCCAGGTCGCCGCCGGCTCCCGCCTGCTCGCGTTCGGCGAAGGCGAAGCGGCTTAAGACCTCGGATGCGCTGGCTGCGGTGACCTCCAGAGGATCAGCGACGCCGGTCGGCTCGACCGACAGCAAAGGACGCAGGGTGAAGAAATAGACGCCGAAGCCGACGAACAGGATGGTGATGATCGCCAGTTGCGCGAACATGGATCGGTGCAGGCTTCTTAGCTTCAGGCCCAATCCATCCTCCTCGCCCCAAGGCGTCCCTACCCCACCCTAGCCGATGCGCGCGCCGCGTCGAAGCCGCACATCGGGCCTTGGTCCGCAAGGTCAGTCGGCGGCGGAGGCCAATGCTGCGAAAGGAGCCATCACGGCAGGGCTGGCGGCCTGCCGTTGGGCCAGGCGCGCCAGATCGCCGCGTATCCGTCGCGCCGCCCCCTGATCCGGGAAGGCCGCTAAAACGGTCAGGAACGCGGCGGCGTCAGGAGCCGGATCCCCGGGATCGGCATAGTCGCGGCGGGTCGGATAGAGGCTTTGCAGCAGGGCGGCCTGAAGCAAGGCGCCGGCAGTGGCGCTTTCGCCCGCCCTCCCATAGGCGCGTGCGGCGGCCAGCCTCATCCCCGCTGACGGCGACATGACGAAACGAAGCTGCCGCGTCAGACCGGCCAGCTGCTGTGCATCGAGCGCGACAGGCGCGCCCTGCTCCAGGGCGAGGAAGAGGGCCAGGTCGTGCAGCCTGACGGGTGGACCGCCAAGATCGGCGGACAGGGCGTCCAGGCGCGCTTGTCCGCCCCCCTGGCTCCACTGCGCCTCGGCGACCCGGTCATAGAGCCGCATCTGTCGGCCCTGCATCGCCCCGGAGAGGCTCGAAAGCTCGTCTTCAAGCTCCTTGATGACGGCAGGGTCGCGCGTGACGATTGCGACGACAGGCGCGCCGTAACCGGCCGCCGCCGGATCCGCGAGGCTGTCGATCAGCATTTGACGGTTGCTGGCGTCGCCGTCCTGACGGCCTTGCGGAACGGTCGCACGCCATAGCCCCCGGAGAATATCGCCTCGAGCGACGCCCGGCGTGTCGTCGGCGGCCAGGCGATCCAGGGGCCTCGCGACCGTCGCCGGCGTAAACTCCGGGTCCTGTACTGCCAGAGCCAGCACGGCCGGCGCCTGGGGAAACCGTTTTTGGTAGGCGGACCATGTCGGTGCGAACGCGCTCGGCAGGTCGACCTCGCCGGCCCGCGTCGCCATCGCTCGGCTTGTGAGCTGGCGGATCCACTCGGGGTCGTCCAGATCCACGCTCGCGGCTTCGGCCGTCCGCGCCGCAGCGTCCGGATCGCCCGTCAGTCGATAGGCCAGACCGAGCAGGGTCCCCAGCACCTGATCGTCAGCCCGGGTCGTCGCGAACGGCGCGGCGGTCGCGACGAAGGCGGAAAAATCGCCCGCTTTGGCCTGGATCAGCAACAGAGCCGCGACATAGGCGACGTTGTCGGGTTCGACGGAGACAAGCTTGGCGTAGGCCGCGACGATCCTGGGATCGACCGACGCCTTGGTCGCTTCGCCGCGCAGGAAACGTCTCTGGAAACGGGCCGTCTCCTCCCGGTTCGGCCGAGAGGTCGCCAGGAACGCGTCGAACGCGGCCTCGCGCTCAGCCCCAAAGCGCTGAGCCAGCAGCGTGCCGAGGCTCAGCGGCGGCTGCGCCATCGCTTCGGTCATTGCGCTCAGCGCCTCGAAGGCGCCTGCGCGGTCGTCGGCGAACCAGGCCGTCAGCACCTCAGGCGTTCGTGCGCTGTCTGCATACCGAGCGGCCAGGACCCGTGACGCGGCCAGCAGGACTTCACGGTTCGCCGCAGGTGCGTCGAACCGTAACAGCAGGGATGCGAAGACGCCGCCGCTGTTGTCCGACTGCGAACGCTCAGCCCCGATGTCACGGATCAGCACGGCCTGGAGACGATCAAGTTGCGCGTCGCTCAGAGGTGAATCCAGCAGATGAGCTGCGATGGCCTCCTGCAGCCCCGAGGCCGATCCGGTCCGCTCCATCCGCTCGACCAGAGCTTCGTACAGGTCCACGAGTCGATCGGGATCGAACCTTTGGGTCAGCAGCTGCAGCGGCGTCGGTCCGCCTCGCGCCCGCCCCGCCGCCCCCGCCACCGGGAGCGGGTCATTGCCTCGCGAGACGAGCAGCGGGATCAGGACGTCATCGGACAACAGACGACGACCGGCGGCGGCCTCCAGCTTCGCAAACCGTGCAGGATCGACGCGATAGACGTCATACAGCGCCAGGGCGTCGAACGAGGTGTCGGCCAGAGGCGCGAGTATGTCCTCACGAACGACCTCGGGACGCCCCAGGTCCGCCGCCTTGAGCAACAAGGACACCAGCATGGGCGGTTGATTCTGGGTCACGCCCTTTTCGCGTCCGGCCCGCCACGGAGCATCCGCCGCAATGGCCTGGTCGGCCAGGGCGCGAATACGCGCGCGGTCGCCGGTCTCGAAGGCCAGGGCGAGCGCGAGATCGAAGTCGGCGTTTGTCGCGGCTTGACGGCCCAGATCCACGATCGGCCAAGCCTGGCCCGCCGCCGTCGTCAGGCCGGCGGCAGGCGCATGCACGTCGGCCAAAGCGCGTCGGGCCTCGGGGTCGTCGCGGAAAGGCGCCAGAAGGGCGTCTTGCGTCGTTTCCAGCTCATCGTCGTTCAGGAAGGTCGCAAGCCGCTGATTGATGGCGACCACAAGGGCCAGGCGCGGAAAGTCCGCCAGCCTGGTCGCCGGGGCGGCCCCTACGGTCTGCGACCTCTGCGCCGCGGACTGCGCCGTTTGACGCCAGAGCGCGATCCGCGCCTGGGTCTCGCCTTCGGGCCAGGTCAACAACGCGCCCTCGATCAGGGTGGGGGCGTACTGCGCCGCATCGAGCGCCTTCAGGGCGTCGCTGGCCTGTTGCGTGGGCTGGCGCTGCACAAGGCTGTTGAGGCCCTTCCAATAGAGGGCGGCGGCCTCGGACGCCTGCCCCGACTGTTCCATCAGAACCGCCGTGTGCGCGATCAGATCAAGATCGTCCTGATCCTGCAGCAGGGCTACGCGGTAACGGGCCAAGGCCTCTCGCGTCATTCCGGCCTCGGCGTAGGCCTGGCCCCGCAAGGCGTCGACGTTCACCAGTCCCCCGATGTCGCCCATCAGCGCGAAGGCCCGCTCGGCGCCGGCGACATCGCCCGCCTTCAGCAAGGTCTGGGCGATATCCGCATAGACTTCCGGCGGATAGGGCTTGCGCATCGCCACCAGCCGGCGGCCGTAGATCGCCTTTCGGACGGGATCGCCCGCGCCGGTTTCGCTGGCGGAGGTCAGGCTGATCAGTTGGCGCAGAACCGCCGGCTTCTGGTCGCCCGCCACCGCGAGCGACGCCTGGAGCGCGCGCAGCTGCAGCTCCGGATCCCCGCGATCCTGGCCGATGTCGCCGACCAGGGACGACAGCCGCACATCATCCCCGTCCTGCAGAATACGCTCCAGGGCGGCGCGCCTGGCCCAGCCCAGCCTCGCCTGGGACAGATCGGCCGGAACCCCCACGCTGTTGGCGTCTCCGGCGGCCAGCACGTCCAGAAGCCCGTTCAAGGCGGCGACAAAGGCCGCGCCGCTCGGCGCCGTCTCGGCCTTGAACTGCAACAGACTGGCGGCCTCCGCGACCCGTCCTTCCGCTTTCAGCCCTCCGGCATATTCCAGCAGCGCATCGACATCCGTCGGGGCCAGGGCCAGAGCGCGGCGATGCTGGACAAGCGCTTCGGCGTTTCGATAGCCGGACGCATAGATGGAGGCCGCGAAACGCGCGGCCTCGACATCGTCGAGTTTTCCGGCCGCCCGCATCTGCGCCATCAGGGCGTCGACCCGGCGATTGCGATCCGCATCGCTTTCGGCCGGATCGGGGAAGCGAAGCACATTGATGATCAGGCGGCGCAGATAGGCGTCGGCGTTGGCCGGGTCGACCTGGGCCAACCGGGCCAGGCTCGCGTTAAGACCGGCGTAGTTCCTGAGCCGGGCCTGGACGGCCGCCAGTTGCTCCAAGGTTCGCACCTCGCCCGAACGTGAACGCTCGGCATAGCGGCGCACCGCGCGTTCAGCGCCGGCGCCGTCCTGCTGCGCGATACGGATTTCGACCAGAAGACTGACTTCGCCCTGATCCGCCGCGCCCGAAGCGATCCGCGCCTCCAGTTCAGCGGCGATAGGCTCCAGCTGACCCGTCTGTTGCGCGGCGCGAATGATCTGCCGTTGCAGGAAGGCCTTGCGCGCCGGAAGCCGAGTTCCCGCCCAAAGAGCCCGCCAACGGGTCAACGCCTCCGCCGGCTGACCCGCAGCGAAGGCGAGATCTGCGATATGGGCCTGCTGGTCGTCGTCCAGAACCCCGCCGCGCGCCTGGACGCCCAGCAGGGTTTCGAGGGCCAGATCCTGCCGGCCCAGACGTTCGTAGTTTTCGGCGACGGTGACGAGGGTCGCCGTGTCGCCCTGCGCCGCCGCCGAAAGAGCGCGCAGGCCCGCCTCTGCGTCCGCCTCCCGGCCCTGGTCGATGGCGGTTTCGACCTCGAAACGCCGAATCGCGACAGCGACGGCGGGCGTCGAGGCTGCATCGCCCAATATCCGGGAGGCCTGGTCGCCCATCCCCATGGCGATCATCTTGCGCGCCGTCTCGATCTGCACGTCCGGCCTGGCGCGGTTGGCGACGGCCAGGCTGCGATAGACCGCCACCGCCTCATCCGACCTGCCCTGCTCGAGATAGAGGGCCGCCAGACCATCGGCCCAGCGCGGATCGGCCGGCTGGGCACGGATCAGGCGCCGATATTCGGCCTCGACTTCCGTCGTCCGACCGGCGGCGCGAAGCACGCCCAGAAGTCGCTCGCGCAGCGCGGCGTCCCCGGCCTGTTGAACCATGGCCACGGCGTCGTCGTAACGCCGCAACTCCAGCAGGACGTCCAGCCGCGCCTGATCCACCTCCGGCCCGCGCGGCTTATGCGCCAGGAACGCCTCCGCGCCCGCCAGCTGATCGGCTGTCCGATAGGCCTCCACGACCAGGGCGAGGGCGTAGAGCCGATCTTCCGTCGTCGCGGCGGCCTCGACCGCGCGCCAGGCTGAGGATGCAGCCGCGTCCGGCGAACCCTGGCCGATAGCCCAGTCCGCCAGCCGCACGGCGTCGCTGTAGCGCACGGCGGCGTCGTTTCGAGGACGATACAGGGCGGCGGCGTCCCCCGGCCTCCCCAGGAGACCGAGCACGGCCGCCGCCCGGTTCGCCACGGCCGCATCACCCGAGCCGGCCAGTTGAGACAGGGCGTCGGGCCTTCGTCCCGTCACGCCGATGATCGCCAGGCGACGGTCCAGCAGGGCGCGCTCTTGCGCATCGTCCGACTGCGCCCGCGCGCGTTGGTACCAGACGGACGCCGCCCCGGCCTGATTCTGGATGTCGAGCAGCCGCCCGCGCAGCAGCATGGCGTCCGTCGTTCGGCAGCGGTCGAGGGCGGCGGAAACCGTGTCGGTCGCCGCATCGACATCGCCGTCGCGCCATTCCAGCACGGCTTTCAAAACGGCGACTCGGCAGGCGCGATCGGGATCGGCCCCGGCCGACAGTTCGTCCAGCCGGCCATAGACGCCGCTCAGGTCGTCGGCGAGCACGGCCTGGGCGTACAGCCGATCCGCCGCAGCAAAGTCGAGACGCGCACCGGACAGGACGGCGTCGATCAAGGCGCGTGCGCTGGCGTCGGTCCGTGTCGGCGTGTTCGAGACCTCGCCGGCAGGCGACGCCGCCTGCGCCGTCACGGACGGGGCGACCGACACGCCGAGGCTGAGGCCGAGCGCCAGAAACAGGGAGCGTGATCGCAAAGTCATGATCTCGATCTCAAACGGCCAGCCGCCGGGGCGGCCAGCGACGATAGACGATGTCGGCGACGTAAAGGACCAGGGCCAGCCAGCAGAGCCAGCCCCACAGGTCCAGAGCCGTCGCCGGAGATCGTCCCTGCGGAAGGGGGGCGGCGCCGGCGCGGGAGGGAGTCTCGATCACCACCCCGCCCGTCAGGCGGGCCAGTTGATCCAGGGGGAGTCCGTCAGCCTGAGAGACCGGACGGTCCGCTTGCCCGCCCCCGAGCGCCGGCAGGGCCGCGCGGGTCACGCCGCGACCGTCGCGAACCTCGACCCGCACAGGCGCGTCCATCGGCGCCGCGCCTTCGGCCGTGAACAGACCCGGCGCCCGTTCGACCGCCGTCAGGGCGGGCCCGGCCTGGCCGGCGGCGTTCAGCACCCGGATTTGCGGCGGACCGCCGGCGGCCCCGCGAATGCGCTGGGCCACCACCTTGACCCGGCCGCCGACGCGGCCGAGGCGCACGTCCCACTCGGGGCGCGGATCGGCCGTGCGGGCGACCAGCCGCTGCATCCAATCCCCGTAACCGGCCCAGTTGCGCCAGTTTGCGGTTCCCTCGCCGACCGGCTCTGTCATCAGCGCCGTCACCCGACCGGCGCCCCATTGCCAGGAGGCCAGAACCGGCTCGCCCGTCGCGGTGCGGATCAGGGTCTCGGCGAGCGGCTTGACGCCCGCCTGCGCATAACCGTCCAGCCGTCGGGGCGCCGCCGCCGCCAGATCGCCCCATCCGAAGGACGACGCCGACGGGGCCAGGGCGAAGCCGCCGCGCTTGATCCCGGGCTGGGGCTTCTGCTGGGGCTGTTTGAGATTGATCTCCACCAGGCTGAACTCGTCGCCGACGACATAGAAGCGCCCCCGACCGAGCCGGGCCCACTGCGCCATGCGCGCCTCGCCCTCGGTGCTGCCGCCGACCAGAACCGTGGAAACCGTCACCTGGTCGTCGGCGATATGGCGGATCAGCTGAGGATAGCGATCCGCCTCCACCCCGGCGTCCGAGATCACCAGGATATGGCGATAGCGGGCCTGGGTGTTCTGCAGCCCGTAATAGGCCTCCTGCAGGGCGCCGAAGAGATGTTCGCTGCCGCCCTGGGCCTGAACGCGACCGATGGCGCGCTCGACCTCCGGAATGTCCCGCGCCG
The DNA here is from genome assembly GCF_059415785.1 of Brevundimonas sp. GW821-FHT10A07. NCBI lineage: Bacteria > Pseudomonadati > Pseudomonadota > Alphaproteobacteria > Caulobacterales > Caulobacteraceae > Brevundimonas > Brevundimonas sp. GW821-FHT10A07. The sequence goes on along the minus strand of NZ_JBWKNX010000017.1, from coordinate 72,253 downwards.
GCTGCATCGGCGTGACCCATTGCCGCCCGCCGTAGAACTCGACCACGCCCACGCTGTCGGCCGGCGTCAGCTTGCGCACGGCCAGGCGCGCGACCTGTTTGCCCAGATCAAGCGGCGCGCCCAGCATCGAGCCCGAGGTGTCGATGACGATGGCCAGCGCCACGCTGGGATCCTCGGTCTGCTCTTCCTGACGAAGGGTCACCGGCAGAGCGGCGGCGAGCGGCGATCCGGCGTAGCCTCCGGCCGCAAAGGCGCTCTCTCCGCCGGACACCATCAGACCCAATCCGTTCGAACGAACCGCCTCCATCAATCGCCGCTGCGTCGGGGCCGCCAGCGCCGAGGCCGGCACGTCGTCCAGCAGGACGGCGCGATAGGCCGACAGATCGACGCCGGCCAGGTCCGCCGGCGCCCGGCCGTCGATGCGCAGGCCTTGACCCGCGAGCCGCTGAAGCACGCTCGCCCCTCCGGCCTGACGCCCGTTCACATAGAGGACGGCCAGCGGATCCTGCACGGCCGCCGCCGTGTCAAACCGGCTGACGACGGAGCCGCCTCGCGCCAGTTCGACACGGATGGGCATATAGCCAGGACGATCGACCGGGATCTCGACCGACACGGCGGCCGGACCGTCCAGATCGAGGGGACCCGCGCCGCCGATGCGCCGATCACCGCTGAACACCGCCAGCGACAGATCCTGTCCCACCCCGTCCAGCCCTATTCGCGCCGAGACATGCTCGCCGGCGCGGGCCGTCGGTAGCGAGAGGTCGGCGACGAAGGCCTCGTTCCGTCCGGCGCGGATCGGGACGGCGTCGATGACGACGCCACGCGCCACCAAGGCGTCGACCGCCCGGCCCCAGGCCCGGTCAGCGCCCAGGCCGTCTCCGATCACGGTGACTCGTCCCTCCGCCCCCAACGGAAAGGCGGCCAGCGCCAGATCGAGGGCGTGAGGCATGGCGGCGGCCTGACCGGCGTCCGGCAGGGTGATTCGCCGCGTCGCCTTCAGAGCCAGGGGGACGCCGCCGCGTTGGATGACCACCACGGGACCGTTCCGCTCCGCACGCGTCAGGACCGCCTTTGCGGCCGAGGCGGCCTGGGCGCGCGAGACAGGCGACAGAGCATCGCCCTGATCCACGATGATCACCGACGTCGGGCCGCCCCGACGCACGACCAGACTGGGTTGCGCCAGGGCCGCCACGAGCGCCAGGAAGACGGCGGTGCGAAGCGCGACCCGCACCCTGGCGGCCTTGCGCGCCCACCACAGGAAGCCGGGGATCAGGAGCAGGAGCCAGCCGGCTTCGGGATGAAGAAAGGTCAGGTGCACGACGCGGTCCTCAAGCCATCGCCCCGCGCTGCTGCAGCCGCCATTCGAGCAGCAACAGCAGGCCGGCGATCACGACGAGCAGGATGAAAAGAAGATCGACGGTCGGGCCTTGCACCGGGGTCACGCTGATGTCGGCCGGCACGGCCCGGGCGGCGTCCAGGGTCAGGGTGCGATCGGTCAGGGAGACGGCCACACGCAGGTCGCCGATCCGGGTCTCGCCCGCCTGATCCAGGAACAGGTCGCCGTTCAATGCGCGGTCGGCGATCCGGCGGTCGGCCGCCAGACCATAGAGGTCCGACTGGTCGGTCAGATCGGTCCCGGCCTGGGCATACGGAATCCAGGGCGGCGTATCCGCCAACCAGGACAGGGTGCGCGACACAAAGACGGGGAATCCCGAAGCCGCCGGGAACCCGCCTCTCTCGTCGAACAGGGCCGACCAGACGGCCACGCCGCGCTGCTGGCCCGGACGGGTTTCCGCAGACACCTCGCGCCGGGTGGTGCGGGCCAGGGTCTGGGTCTCCACCGCCGATATCCCGAGGGACGCCAGGGCCGCAGACAGGTCCGGCTCGGCCTCGTCGGCGCCATAGGTGAACACGAAGGCGCTCTGCTCGCCGGCCTGGGTCACGACTAGGGCCGGCCGGTCCTCGCCAAACCGCTCGCCGGCCCGCCGAACCACGACCTGGGCGTCCTTCGGCGCGGTGACGGCGAAGGCGGGGTTGAGCCGAACGGCGCGGGCGACGGCGGCCGGCGCGCCGGACGACAGGGCCACGCGCACTGGACGCCGGTCCGGCAGTCGCAGGCTGGCCTGATCGTCGGCGGGAAAGGCGTCGGATCGCGCCAGCCGCACGGCGAACAAGCCGCCGTCCGCGACCGCGTCCCGCACGATCAGTTTCCCGTCGGGACGGGCCAGGATATCAACCACGACATCGCGTCCGTCTCGGCTGAAGCGCAGAGCGTCGGTCGGCACGGGCCGGCCGTCGGCGCCGATCGCCTCTACGAGAATATCCGCACGCCCGGCGTCGCCCGAGGCCGCAGGCGAGGCGCCTAGGGCGACCACGCCGCGATTGTCGGGCGTCGGCCTGGCCAGATACCCATAGACAAGACGCTGACCGGCGGTGGACGTCACGTCCCGGGCGCCCGACCATGCGCCGTAATAGTGGACGACCGTGGGCCGCCCCGACGCCGACGCGCCCGCCAGCTCTTGATTGGCGACGGCGTGGGCGAAGCTCGAGGGCGCAAGGCGGGCGCGAACCCCGTCCAGGCGCCGGCTCAGCAAGGCCGGATTTTCACCCGGCTGCAGGAGGGGCGCCGCGACGGCGCCGTCCAGATAGACGGTGCGACGGGCGGGATCGGTGTTTCGGATATCGGCCATCAAGGCGCGGCGCGCCTGGGCCAGGTCGTCGCGTCCCGTCAGGCCGGCGGAGGCGTCCAGATAGAAGATGTGATCGACGGCGTCCCGGCCCGGCGTGATTTCAGGTCGCGCGCCGGCCGCCCAGAGCAGCAGGCCGATCGCCAGGATCAGCAGATAGGCCAACCAGCGCTGGAACCGCTGGCGGAAGACGCGCAAGGGCGTGACCCTGGCGGCCTGCGCCCAGAGACCGGCCGCGGCGATCCGCACATGCTTCTGACGCGCCTTCAGAACCTGAAGCCCGAACAGGAGGGCGGCGAGGCAAACGGCGCCGGCGATGACGGCCCAGAGCGGAAGCGACAGGAAACTCACAGCTTGACCGCGCCATCGCCGAACAGCGCCGACAGTTGGTCACGCACCGGCTTGTCGGCGTCGATCTGCACGAGGCCCGCGCCGCGGGTCCGCGCGAACTCCGACAGGGTGTCGGAGAAGCGGCGGTAGGCGGCCTTGTAGCGCGCCATGAGGTCGGGCGTGATCGTGACCGAAGTCGGTTGGGCGTGTTCGCCGTCTTCCAGCAGGATGTCCCCGCTGAGATCGGGATGGCGTTCGGGGTCCGCATCGTAGGCTTTGACGATCTGCACCAGCAGAAGCCGATGCGGCAGTTGCTCCAGCCCTCGCACCACGGATTCTGTGCCGGCCTCGTCGAAGAAGTCCGACACCACGATCACCAGACCCTGGCGCAGGCGAAGGCCGGCCAGGTGAGCCAGAGCCGCCGCCAGCCCGGTGCCCTGCAGCGCCGAATATCCCGCTAGGCTGTGCGCCACACGCGCCAGATTGCCCTTGCCCGAGACCGCGCGGAACTCGATTTCGAGCGTGTCGGAAAACGGAAACAGACCCACGGAGTCGTGCTGGTCCAAGGCCACGGCCGCCAGGGCCAGGGTCGCTTCCTGCGCGGCATGGATGCGGGGCGGCCGTTCGACGAACAGGCTGCGCGACCGGTCGACCAGGAAATAGACCGGCATGTCCTGGCTTTCCTCGAACACCCGCACGAACAGGCGGCCGAGACGGCGATAGACGTTCCAGTCGATGGCGCGCAGGTCGTCGCCCGCCACATAGGGTTTGAAATCGGCGAACTCCGCGCCCTGGCCGCGCGCGTTCGTCCTCTGCTCGGCCAGGCGGCCGCCCTTTTGGGCGCGCGAAATCCGCAGCGAAAAGGGTCGCAGCGCCGCCAGGAAGGTCGGATCGAACAGGGCCTCGAACGTCAACGGATCGGCCAGACCGGAAACGGCGGCAGGGGCGGCGGCGACGCGCGGACGGCGACGAAACAGCATCATCGACCGCCCCCGTTCCGCGCGTTGAAATAGTCGCGGGTCGCACGCTGTTCCTGAGCGCTGGCGGCCAGGGGCGCCGTCCGCGCCGCCTCGCCTCTCGCCATGCCACGATCCTGCGCCCGGACGCCGTTCGCCGGCAGAGGCTGCGGCGCCCCGTCCCGCGTGGTCGTGCGGATGCGGCCCGGGCTGGCCATCCCGCCAAGACGGTCCTGCATCGGGGTCGCCAGCATCAGGCTGGACACGCCGCGCCCCTTCTTCAGCCCCGTCTCGGGGCCGCTCTGACCGCCGTTCTCGCCCTGGCCTCCGCCCTGCTCGCGGCCGGACTGGTTCTGGTCTCCGCGACGACTGCGCCCCGGCTGCTGGCCCTCCCCGCTCTGGGATTGGCCGGAGCCGGAGTCCTGAGGCTGAGGCCGGGCGGCGGACGGGGCGTTCTGCCGGGCGCCGGAGGACTGACCGCTGGGCGCCTGGGACGCAGGGGCGTCGGTCTTGTCCTGAGCCATCGCCTCGCCGGGCGTTTGCCCGTCATCCTGCGGCTGTCTGGCCTCGCGATCCTGACCCGCCCCGCTGGACGAGGCGCTGTTGCCGGCCGCGCCCTGACCGCCACGCCCCCGGCCCTCTCCCTGGCCCGCAGCAGATTGGGACGGCGCGCCCGCGCGGGCGGCGGCGTCCTGTGCGGAGGCCGCGGCGCTGCGCGACGGCGAAAGGCGCGCCATCAACCTTTGGAAGGCGGCGGCCAATCCGGCGCCGGGCTTGTCCAGGCCATGGCGCGTCGTCACCTCGACATCACGACCCAGCGCGGTCGGGGACGCAGCGCCTGCGATCGGCGTCGTGTTTTCGGAACGCGCCTCTGGCGCGGCGACGGCCGCCGATCGCGGCGATACCGCAGCCGCCGCCGGATTCGCCGGCGCGGCCGCTTCGGGCCAGAACTGAGGAACGGCGAAGGCCGCCGCCAGACACAGAATCCCCGCAGCCGGCCATAGCCACAGCCGCGAGCGGCCCAACCTCAGCGCGCCGTCGTCGTCGCCCACGTCGCTGTCCTGCGCCCGCGCCACCCAGGGCGCAGCCTCCTGCAAGGCGGCGTCGTGGAAGGCCGTTCGGCGATCCAGTCGTTCGAACTCGTCGGACGTCTGCAACCGGTCGTTCAGGCGCAACCGATGATCGAGCAGCGCAAGAGCGGCGGTCCGGGTGCGGCTGGTCGCTTGGCGAGCCCGCATATAGCCGAACACCCCTGCCGCGAGGGGCGCGCCGACTGCGGCGATGAGGACGCCCGCGACAGTCGGGGCGACGAACGGCGCGGACAGGGCGAGAAGGAGCGGACCGGCCGCCGAGGCGGGAGCCGCCCAGGCCAGGGCCCGCCGCACCGCACGTCGGCGCGTCGTCGTCAAAAGGGCATGCCGTCCGCGCGTCTCGAGGCGATCGAGGCGACGACGCAACCCATCATCGACGCCCTGGATCATCCGTTCCATTTCGACCCGCGCAAACTCATCAGAACTGTCACATAGGACCGGTGGCTTGCACCAACCTTACAGTGTCCTCGTTTCATTGCCCCGCTATTTCGCCTTGCGTTCCAATAGAGAAGCTGAGCGCGTCAGGCTGGGGCAAGCTTCATGTGATTGGTGGGCGACAAGCGACATCGGCTTGTGAGGACCGACCTTGACGACCTTCGGAAAACCTATCGTCGGCGCCGTTCTGGCTGTCCTTCTGTCCTGCGGCGCCTCGAACCTCGCTTTGGCGCAGGCAAGGCCGGAATTGGGCCAGGTCCGCATCCCCTACGAAACCTTCACCCTGCCCAACGGCCTGACGACCCTGGTCTATACCGACCACACCGTTCCCACGATCTTCGTCGGCGTCTGGTACAAGGTCGGGTCCAAGGACGAGCCTGTCGGCAAGACGGGCTTCGCCCATCTGTTCGAACACCTGATGTTCCAGCCGACGGTCAATCGGCCGACGGAATACTTCCCCCCGCTGGAGGCCGTCGGCGCCACCGGCATCAACGGCAGCACCACCGCCGACTACACCAACTACTTCCAGACGGTGCCTGCCAACGCCCTCGACCGGGCGCTCTGGATGGAAGCTGATCGCATGGGCCACCTGACGGACGGCATGACCCAGGCCCTGCTCGACGAACAGCGGGCCGTGGTCAAGAACGAGAAGCGCCAGAATGAACTCGGCCCCGGCCGTTCGGCGGAAGCCCAGTTCCTGAAGGGCTATTATCCGGCCGGCCATCCCTATGGCCACACGACCATCGGCTCCATGGAGGACATCGACGCCGCGACCCTGGAGGACGTCAAGGCCTGGTTCGACGCCCACTACGGCGCATCGAACGCGGTGCTCGTCCTGTCCGGCGACATCGATGTCCAGACGGCGCGCGAGAAGACGGCCTTCTATTTCGGCGGCGTCCGCCAGGGCGAGCCGATCAGCCGCCCCGACCGCTGGACGCCCTCGTTTGCGGACATCCGACGCGACATCGTCTACGAGAACCTGCCGGCCGCCGTAATCTCCCGCACCTGGCCGTTGAACAACGGATCGCCACGCGACAACACGATGCTTCAACTCGCCGCCAAGGCGATGGCGCGGGGTCGAGGCACGCCGCTCCATGACGCGCTGGTCGAGAATCTCAAGATCGCCGACGGCGTGTCGGCCGGCGTCAGCGAGAGCCAGCTGACCAGCGCCTTCAATCTCTCGGTCGCCCTGAAGCCGGGCGTGACGCCCGAGGCCGCCAACGCGGCCATCGATCGCGAACTGGCGAAGTTTTTCCAGACCGGCCCTGACAGGGACCGCCTGGAAGAGATCGTCACGGCGAGCGACATCTCGCTGTTGCAGACGATGGAAAGCAGCGCCGCGATCGGCGCCTGGCTGGCCAGCGGCGCCGTCACCCACGACGACCCGGTCTATTTCCTGAAGCAGCGGGAATGGATCGGCGACGTCGACGCCAGGGCCGTGACGCAGTTGATCCAGGCCGCCCTGTCGCGCCCCTATTATGAACTCGTCCAGCTTCCCACGCCCGTTCCCGCCGCGGCGCCGACGGGCCTGGCGGACCCGACCCGCATGCCCGATCCCGGCCCCGCGGACGCGGCGATCGCCTTCCCCAGCGTCTCGGAGGCGGTTCTCGCCAACGGCTTGAAGATCGTCGTCGCCCATCGTCCCAATCTGCCCATCGTCAGCGCCAGCCTGCAGTTCTCGACCGGCTCTCTGGCGGAGGACGCCTATGGACGAGGCACGGCGAGCCGCGCCTTCGCCATGCTGACCAGCGGCACGCGCCGCTACGACGCCGAACAGCTCAAGCGCCAGGCGACGAGGGCCGGCGTCAACATAGCCGCCGCCGCCCAGGCGCGTGAAAGCGCTGTGATGTGGACCATGCTGAGCAGCCGCCTCGACGACGGTTTCAGCTTCGCCTCAGAGGTGGTGCGCATCCCACCTATCCCCAGGCGGAGATCGACAAGGCGCTGGAGCGGGTGGGGCCGCAGTTCGACGCCTATGAACGCAATCCCCTGCAGTCGGCCGGCCCCGTCTATGGGCGGGCGATCTGGGGCGAGGACCATCCCCTGGGGCGGATCGGCACGCGCGAGGACGCCAACGCCATATCGCGCGACGAGATCCAAGCCTTCCATGATCGCGAGATCGGGCCGAACAACGCCACCCTCTATCTGGTCGGCGACATCACGATCGAACAGGCCAAGGCCCTGGCCCAGGCCCACTTCGGCGACTGGCGCCGCGTCACGCCGACGCCTGTGAAAGAGCGAGGGGCGGCGACCGCGACGCCGGGCCGCATCATTCTGGTGGACGCCCCCGGCGCGGCCCAGACCAGTCTGACGGTCGGCGAGCTCACGACCGCGTTCGACGCGGACCAGGCGGCCGCCGGCGATCTTGCGGATGGAATCCTGGGCGCAGCCTTCAACAGCCGCCTGAACATGAATCTGCGAGAAGAGAAGGGCTGGACCTATGGCTTCACCGGCGGCGTCGCGGACACGCCGGTCGGCCCGCGCACCTTCACGGCGTCAGGCACGGTCGAGACTGACCGCACCGCCGACGCCATGAGGGAGGTCCGCAGAGAAATCGCCGACTATGTCGCCGACCGGCCCGCGACTCTCGAAGAGCTGGAGCGGGCCCGCACCTCGCGCATGCGGGCCCTGCCCTCGGCCTTCGCCGGCAACGCCGCCTTCCTCTCGGCGATCACAGGCGCCGCCGCCTATGGCCAGCCCTATGACCGCGCGGCCACGTCCGGCGCGCGGTTGGCGGCGGTGTCGCTGGATCAGGTTCAGGCCGTGTCGCGCACGACCTACGATCCGACGCGCCTGACCTGGGTGGTGGTGGGCGATCTCTCCAGGATCGAAGCCCCCGTCCGCGCGCTGAACTTCGGCCCTGTCGAGGTCTGGGACATCTACGGCCACAAGGTCCGCTAAGCGCGCGCCGAAAACAGAAAAAGGCGCCGCGGGCCATGCAGGATCCCGCGGCGCCCTCAAGCACCCTCGCAAACAGCCCAGATTGGGGACTAGTCCGTCGCGTAGGGCCGCTTCACATGGGCCAGCACGTCTCCCAGGAGATCGTCGGCCGAAAGGGCGTTGGCCTGGGCGTGGTAGTTCAGAACCAGGCGGTGGCGCAGCACCGGCATGACCACGGCCGCCACATCATTGGTCGAGACCGCGAAACGGTCGTCCAGCAGGGCCTGGACCTTGGCGGCCAGCATCAGGCTTTGCACGCCGCGCGGCGAGGCGCCCAGCGCCACGCTGCGGTTGATGCTGTCCGGCGCATAGTCGCTGCCCGGCTGGGTCCCCATGACCAGACGAATGGCGTAGGCCTTGGCCGCCTCGGTCACCGGGACCTGCCGCACGACCGCGCGCATATGCTGCAGGGTCTCGGCGTTGGTGACGGCGTTCAGCACCACGTCGTGGCCGCTCGTCGTGCGATCGATGATGGCGTGATAATCGGCCTCTGAAGGATAGCCGACCACCAGCTTGAACAGGAAACGGTCCAGCTGGGCCTCCGGCAGCGGATAGGTGCCTTCCTGGTCCACCGGGTTCTGGGTCGCCATGACGCAGAACGGTTCGGGCGTCTTGATGGTGCGGCGGCCCACCGTCACCTGTCGTTCCTGCATCACCTCCAGAAGCGCGGACTGGGTCTTGGGCGTCGCGCGGTTGATCTCGTCGGCCAGGACCAGGTTCGAGACGATCGGCCCCTGCTGGAAGGTCAGTTCATGGCCGCCGCCCTCGGCTTCGGTCAGAACGGTGGTGCCGACGATGTCGGCGGGCATCATGTCGGGCGTGAACTGGATACGCGAGAACGGCAGGTCGATGGCCCGACTGATCGAGGAGACCAGCATGGTCTTGCCCAATCCCGGCACGCCTTCGAGCAGGACGTGGCCGCCGGCCATCAGCGCCGTCAGCACGCCGTCGACGACGTCGGCCTGCCCCACGATCATCCGCCCGACCTCGGCGCGGATCTTGATGAAGGTTTCCTTGAACGCGGCCGCGCTCTGGCGGGCCAGTTCTACGTCGTCAGTCGAAACCATTGAAAATCCGCACACTTAGATTCAGTCAGACAGGGTATGACACATAAGGCTTGCACCAGTCTGGCAGGCTTTCGAATGACGCGGCGTCAGCCTTCGTCCGCCAGACAATAGCCCAGCCCCCTCACCGCACGGATACGCACCCGGTCCGTGCGCCGCGCCAGATTGGTGCGCAGCCTTGAAATCTGCGACTCGAGCGAGTTGGCGTTGACGACCTTGTCGTAGCCGTAGACCCGCGCCTCCAGCGTCTCGCGCTGGATCACCGCGCCGGGTCGGGCCATGAGCGCCTCGAGCACCAGGGCCTCCGTTCGGCGCAACGTCAGCGGAGCCTCGTCGATGAAGAAGACGCCGCTCTCGAGATCATACAGCAGCGGTCCGAACTGACGGGTCTCGCGCCGAACCTCGAGAGAGCGGCGCAGGGCGATGCGGATTCGGGCCAGAAGCTCGCGGGGCTCGAACGGCTTGGCGATATAGTCGTCGGCGCCGGACTCCAGGCCTTCGACCCGATGATCCGGCGTCGCCATGGCCGTGAGGATAATGTAGCGCTGACGCCGGTTGCGATGGGCGGAATAGGCGATCAGCGAGACGCCGTCGCCATCCGGCAGTCCCCGATCCAGCAAGACCAGATCGAATTCATTGGCGTCCACGGCGCTGCGCGCAATGGCCAGGGACGGCGCGACATCGACGACGAACCCCTGGCGTTCCAGGTAGATGACGAGGGTCTCGGCGACATCCGCATCGTCTTCGACCAACAACAGACGCATCAGAAACACCTCGCTGGATCGAAGGCGTCGACCCCGTCGGCAATGCCGCACGCTTCTCCTTTAGCGAACCTGACGGCATGGGCGCCAGCGTCGGGGCGCGTCGCGTCGTGACGCGCCCCGACCCCTTCAGAACGAATACTGAAGTTCGAGGGAGAAGGTTCGACCCGCCGCATTGTAGCGCGCCGTATCGTATGGACGGCCCTGAACCACGACGAACGGCGGAGCTTCGTCCAGAATATTCCGGCCGGCGAAGTTCAGACGAATGTCGTTGTTGATCCGCCAGGCCGCCGTCAGATCCATGATCAGCATGTCATCGACCGGGATCAGACGGTCTTCCTCCTGGTTGACGCCAGCCGCGCGGAAGATGTCGTAGTCGTTGGTGTATTCAGGCGTGTAATAGGCCCAAAGAGACGCGTTGAAGTCGTGATAATACCAGCCGAGCGACCCCACCACCTTGTAGTCGTCCGTGCCCTGAAGAAGGCCCAAGGCGGACAGCGGCTCGCGTTCGGGGAACGCCTGACGTTCCGCCTTGATGTTGTCGAGCACATTGATCTTGGGTTCGAACGTACCCCAATTCGTGTTCCACAGATAGCTCAGTTCGTAGTTGATCGATTCATACTCCGACCCGACGATGTTGAAGGTCATCTGGCGCGCCTCGATGATCTTTCCGTTGGCGTCGCGCGGATAGAATTGCGTCAGGCGAAGGATTTCATCCTGACGCAGGAAGGTCTGGAGGTCCCTCGGGTTCGCATATTCGCTGTCGATCTTGGTCGAATTATACGCAACATCGAACGTCAATCCGTCCAGCATCCCCTGCGGACGCCACGTCAGGCCATAGCTCACCTGGGTGGATTTCTGAGGCTCAAGGTCCGGGTTCGACGTAACGACCAGCGGCACCACATAGCTTCCAGGCCGCGAACAGTCCGTCGTGCACTTGTACAGCGGGTCGTTGGAGATGGTCGTCGTGTTGCGTGTCGCGACCGGATTGAACAGCTGGGTATAGGGCGGCGCCTGGAAACCTTCCGTCCAGCGCGCGCGCAGGGCCAGGCCCTCGAAAGGCTCCCACCGCAGGCCGACGGCCGGCGTGGTGTTGGCGAAGGTGCTGGAATCGTAGAGCAGTTCTCCGCCCAGCGAATACGGCACGTTGTTCACCGTCCCGATCGGCCCTTCTGTCGTATAGCTGTCACGACGGGCGGCGAGGCTGAGCAGAAGCGATCGCATACCGGTGTAGTTGAAGTTCTCGCCGAAGATCGGAACCCTCAACTCCGCGAAATAGGCATGTCGATCTCGGGTGACCGGATTGACGGTGCGAATCCGCACTTCCTGGCTGTCGGTGTCGTCGGCCGTCATCTCGGCGCCGACCGCATAGAACAGCTTGCCGGCCGGCAGCGTCCACAGGACGCCGTTCATACGTGCTTCCCAGTTCTGGGTGCCAGACGTGCGCGCCTCCCTCACCGGGATATAATAGAAGTCAGCGGCGCTGGACCCGCCGCCGTCGGCGGTAGACTTCCATGGATTGAAGGCGAGGGTCGGATCGCTGCTGGTCAGGGCCAGGCACTGGCGATCAAACACGCCTTGAAGATAGTCGCGGTCGGTGCCGGTGACGCGATTTTCCGCCAGATCGCGATTGTAGCACTTCACCCCGTTCGGCGAGGTCGCATCCGCTTGGAAATCCACGACTGAACCCAGGTTCGGGCTCTGACCGGAGGTCTCGGCCTCGGATCGCGAATAGAGAAGCTCGATCTTGGTGTCCGCGTTGAACTGGTAGCTCAGGCCAGCATTGATGTTCCACTGGGTCGCGGTGTTTGAAATCCGCCCGGACGGCAGCTGTCCAGCCTCGACCTCCGCCTGAGGATTGTAGGCGACGACAGGCCCCGGCGTGAACCTGTCGAACGGATAGGCGGGGAATGGATTATAGGCCTGACCCGGCGCCAGCTGAACTCTCAGCCCCTCCGAATAGCGAATGTCCTGTTCGCTCTCGGAGCGCGTGTAGAGCGCATCCCCGAAGAACGTCAGCTTGTCCGTGATCTTCTGCTCGAAGTTCAGCGTAGCGCTGGTGCTTTCCGACTCCGGTCCGGCGAACTCGGGCACGAAATCAGGCAAGGCTTCCGCGCCGACAGTGATGAGGTCGGTCAGACTCGGGCGGCCGACGAAGCCGGGTCGCACGGTGAGGCCCTGGGCGACATAGCGGGCGTCGTAGGTAGGGGGTTCGAACGCATAGTAACCGCGATCAATAACGCCGGGCTGCAGACCCCGACTGAAGGACCGCGTATCGAAGGCGGTATCTCCGCCATAATAGCTGGAGTAGTTTTCGGTGACGAATCCGCTCTTGTGGTTGTTGACCGGTTTGCGGCGACTGAAGTCCAGCGTTCCCGAGATGTTTCCCGAGCCCCAGGAATAGCCGGAGAACAGACTGATGCGACTGTTGTCGGCGTCATTGCTCGACACCTCGTGCTGGACCGTCAGCGTCGATCCGACGAAGTCCTTGCGCAGGATGAAGTTGATGACGCCGCCGATGGCGTCAGCGCCGTAAACAGCCGAGGCCCCGCCGAACGAGATTTCCACGCGCTCGACGGCGCTGAGCGGAATCCCGTTCAGATTGGCGAACCCGTCCTCGATGCCGGCGGCGCCCGCGACCCGTCGACCATTGACCAGGATCAGGGTGTTGCCCGCACCCATGCCGCCAAGGTTCGCCGCCGACACGCCGAGCGAGCCGATCTGGGAGACACTGACCTTGTCGCGATTGGACAGCGGACCCCGCGCCCGCTCATTGGTGATCGCGCCGATGGTGGCGACGTTCTGCGGCAGGGTCCGGATCAACTGCTCGACGCTGGTCACGCCGCGCGCCTGAATCTCCTCCTTGGAGATGACGATGACGCGCGAGGTCGGATCCCCGCTCCCCAGTCGGCTGCCCGTCACCTCGACCGAGTCCACGACGGCGGCCTCGCCGGCGGTGTCGATGGCGGCCTGCTCGGCGCGCGCGCGTTCCTCATCCGTCTTTTGCGGCGCCGCCGATTGCGCCCAGGCGCCGCCGGCCGATGCACAGAGCATCAAAGCCAACATCGAAGTGCTCATCGTCCTTGTCATAAGTCTCTCCCCCTGCCGGCTACGCCGGCGCAATTTCCACCTCCGTTGCACGGTGAAAGGAATGACGCGGTGTTCAGTGACCGGCAGAAATTCCGCAGCACGTTGCAACACCGTCATGGTTACGTCGCCAAGCTTGCACCAAACTGGCAGCACCAACGGCGTTCTGCTGAATTCGCCGATTTCAACACCCGCAAGCAATAATATTGCCCGGAGTGACGACGGAGACACAGCCCGTGCATGATCGAGCACAGGATCGGCCCATACCGGCAATCCCTTCCTTCCGACAGGGCAATGGGAACACCACGGGCGGGCGGATTTCCTACGCCCGTTCCGACGGAGGCGCTGTGTCCGTTGGAGGCGGGACGGGTCTTCAGCGGGGCCCGCCCCTCAAGTCATCCGGGACGCCCCCCGCGGACGTGAGACCGATCTAGAGGGGCAGGTGCGCGCAATATCGGGCAATATAGTCGTCCTGAGAGGGAAGCCTGGACGACGCTTCGCGCACCATCCTTCGCAGCCGCTCCAGGCTCGACATCAGTTGGGTCGCGCTCACTGCGTCGACGAGCGGGTGATGGCGCCGAGGCAGGATGTCCTGCCCCAGATAGACCGCGACCCAGCTCGGATGCAGGAACAGACCTTCTCGATAATCTTGAACGATCCCGCGCGCGCGGAATAGCTCGATCTTCTCCGAGAGCGTATCCGGCAGCGGCATGGTGCGGACATAATCCCAGAAGGGCGTGTCGTTCCGGGCGGTCGCGCAATAGTGCAGGATTATGAAATCGCGGATCCGGATGTATTCGAGATCCATCTGGCGATTGAACTCCGCCTCCGTCGCCGGGTCGATCACGGCGGTTGGCCAGAGTTCGATCAGCTTGGTGATGGCGATCTGGATCAGATAGATGCTGGTCGATTCCAGCGGTTCGATAAAGCCCGAGGATAGTCCCACGGAGACGCAGTTGGCCGCCCAGTTCCGCGTCCTCTGACCCGCCGTGAACTTCAGGACGTTCGGCGCCTTAAGCGGCTTGCCCTCAAGGCGCCCGACCAGTCGATCCAGCGCCGCAGCCTCGTCGATGAAGGCGCTCGAATAGACATAGCCGTTGCCGACCCGGTGCTGCAGCGGAATGCGGAACTGCCAGCCCGCTTCCAGCGCCGTGGCGCGGGTATAGGGGACGGTCGGCTGATCACTCTCGCACGGCAGGGCCGCCGCCCGATCGCACGGCAGCCAGTGCGACCAGTCAGTAAAACCGGCCTTCAATGTCTGTTCGATCAGCAGCGCCCGGAATCCGGAACAGTCGACGAACAGGTCACCCTCGATCTGACGCCCATCATCTAGCGTCACCTTGGTGATCGCCCCGCTCTCGCCGTCCTGCGCCACATTCTGGATGCGCCCCTCGATCCGGCGCACGCCCTCCGTCTCGGCCATGCCCCGCAGGAAACGGGCGTACAGGGTGGCGTCGAACTGATAGGCGTAGCGGTACGTCGACAACAGCGAGCGGGGATCATCGGACGGCGGGGCGAACCGACCCTCCCGCGCCGCCACGACCGGCAGCGAATAGTCGTCGATCGGTCCGACGTCCCCCAGCTCGCGTCCCCGCAGCCAGTAGTGATGAAAAGGCGCCTCCCCGCCCGGCGCGCCGTAGTCGCCGAAGGGGTGGATGTAGCTGCCCCCTATCTGGCCCCAATTCTCGAACTGGATGCCCAGTTTGAACGTCGCCCTCGTGGCCTTCATGAACGCCGCTTCGTCGATTCCTAGGCGTTCGTTAAAGGCGCGGATGTGCGGCAGGGTGGACTCCCCGACGCCGACCGTCCCGATCGCCTCGGACTCCACCAGGGTGATCTGGACGCCCGAAGGCGCCACTAGCCGCGCGAGCGCCGCCGCCGTCATCCAACCGGCTGTTCCGCCGCCAACGATCACGACCCGTCGTACGGTTGTTGCGGATGGGATTGCAGTCGTCATCGCCCGCTCGTTTCAGGCGCAAACGCGCCGCATCTTGAGGTCCGGCACGATGGCCCGACCGGAAGGCCGCGACAACACCCCCGTTGTGACAGCGCTGTCAAGTGATAGACTCGCCGCTCTAATGCGGAGCGGATCAAGCCGCTCGCCTCGGAGGAAACCATGACACCCAAAACGCGTCTGTTGGCGGCGGCCGCCGCGCTTGCCTGCTTGCCCCCCGCGACTGCGACGGCTCAAAACCTCAACGTCATTCGATTGAATCAGGCGGGCTTCGAAACCCACGGCCCCAAGATGGCGACCGTGCCGAATCCTTCGCGCCAGCCGCTTGACTGGCGTGTGCTGGACGAAGCCGGCCGACAGGTCGCCGAAGGCCGGACCAGTGTCTTCGGAGAGGACGCCGCATCCGGCGAGCACGTCCACACCGTCCTCTTTTCCGACATCCGCACGCCCGGATCCGCCTACCGACTTGTCGTAGGCGATCACGAAAGCCGGCCGTTCGCGATCTCCGATCATCCGTACCGGTCGCTGCAATACGACGCCCTCTCCTATTTCTATCAGAACCGCGCCGGCGTCCCGATCGACGTCAAGCATGTCGCCCGCCCCGATCTCGCTCGGCCGGCCGGACATGAGACGGAGACCGCCACCTGCTTTTCCGGAACAGACCAGTTGGGCACGGCGTGGCCCGGGTGCGACTACAGCCTCGACGTCAAAGGCGGTTGGTACGACGCCGGGGATCACGGAAAATATGTGGTGAACGGCGGCATAGCCGTGTGGATGCTGCTGAACGCCTATGAAAGAGCGCAGGTCAAGGGCGGCCAGGGCGCGGTCGCCTTCGCGGACGGAAAGGCGAATATTCCGGAAGCAGGCAACGGCGTCGACGATCTGCTCGACGAGGCGCGTTACGAGATCGAGTTCCTGCTGAGGATGCAGATACCGGAAGGAACCAGGGCGATGGTCCCTGTCGGCCCGCAACGGCGCGATCATCCGCTCCAGCTGACCGAGATCGACGCCGGGGGCATGGCCCATCACAAGGTCCACGACGCGTCCTGGACGGCGCTGCCGACCGCGCCGGCCGACGACCGGGAACGCCGCCTCCTCTATCCGCCCAGCACGGCCGCCACCCTCAATCTCGCGGCGGTCAGCGCGCAGTGCGCCCGGATCTGGCGCTCGATCGATCTTGAGTTCGCTCGACGCTGCGCGACCGCGTCGCAGCGCGCCTATCGGGCCGCGCTGCGCAACAGGTCGATCTTCGCGCAGGATCGCTTCCCGGGCGGCGGCGGCTATGGCGACGAGGATGTATCGGACGAGTTCTACTGGGCCACGGCGGAACTTTACGCCTCGACCGGCGCCGCCGCCTATCTCACCGCCCTGAAGACCTCGCCCTATTACCTGGGCGCTCCCCGGTCTGGCTCGACCGCCACGGGCGATCCCAGCTGGTCTTCCGTCGCCAGCCTGGGATCCATGACCCTGGCCCTGGTCCCCTCCCCCCTGCCCGAGGAGGACCGCGTCAGGGTTCGAGCCAATCTGGCGGCGAGCGCGCGGGCCTATGTCGAGGAAGGCTGGCAGTCAGGCTATGGCGTGCCTTTCGGCGGGGCCGATTATCCCTGGGGTTCCAACGGCACCATCCTGAGCCGCGCCGTCGTCCTGGGCCTCGCCTTCGACTTCACCGGCGACTGGAACTACCGCAACGGCGTCATCCAGGCGCTCGACTATGTCCTGGGGCGCAACCCCCTCGATCAATCCTATGTCAGCGGGTACGGAGCCCGGCCGCTGCAGAACCCGCATCACAGGTTCTGGGCGCATGCGGCCGATCCCGCCTATCCGGCGCCGCCTGCGGGCGCCCTGTCAGGCGGCCCCAACAACCAGTCCATGACGGACGAGGTCGCCAAGACCCTCATCGGACGTTGCCGGGCCCAGACCTGCTGGGTCGACGACATCCGCGCCTACGCCCTGAACGAAGTCGCAATCAACTGGAACGCGCCTCTGGTCTGGACCGCCGCCTTCCTCGACGACCACTGAGCAAAAAAAGGCGCGCCGTCCGGAGACGGCGCGCCAGGTTCGCTCAGGAAGCGATCGGGGAGAGGCGTTAGAAAGTCCCGCGGACGACGAAGGAGAAGCGACGGTCATTGCGGAACCACGACCGCGGCGCCTCCTGCAGACTGTTGTCCAGCACCTGAAGGGTCTTGGTCGTTTCGTTCGTCAGGTTCACGGCCTGGACGCCGACCTTGATCCGATCGTTGATCGAATAGAACAGCGAGCCGTCCAGCTGGCCGGTCGCATCGGACATGATCGGCGAGAAGGGAACGATCTCGTCGCGCGTCGTCAGCAGGAACTCCGAGCGCCAGCTGTAGGCCAGGCGCGCCGAGATCTTGGCGTTCTCGTAGATGGCCGTGAAGTTGGCGTTGTGCTGCGACAAGCCTTCCAGAGAGAGTTGGCTGGTGTCGATCGCCGTCTCGCTGCCGCCGGGATTGGCTTTACCCGCGTCAAGGTTCTCCTGCGGGACCCCCGAGCTGTCGATATAGGTGTAGTTGGCCTGTATGCCGAAGCCCGACAGCCAGCCAGGCAGGAAGTCGTAGAACTGCTGATAGGCCAGCTCCAGACCCTGGACGGTCCCTTCGTCCGAGCTGTTCATCGGTCCCCGGACATAGACGTCGAAGGTCTGACCGTTGTTGGTCACCGAGCGCTCGTAGAAGCCGTTGGTGATCACGTCTTCCAGGGTCTTGTGGAACAGCGACAGGGTCAGGGATCCGGTCGGCGCGAAATACCATTCGCCCGACAGGTCGAACTGGCGCGACTTGATCGGGTCAAGGAAGGTATTGCCCGCCTGCGCTTCGAAGCCGAGGAAATCATTGTCCACGACGCGCGGCAGGATCGGCACCTGATCGCGGGTCAAGCCCAGGTCGGACCGGCGGATCGCTTCCGAATAGCCGAAGCGCATCAGGAACTCCGGCGTCAGGCCGAACTTGACGTTCAGGCTGGGAAGCCAGTTGCCGTAGCTGTGTTCCGCCGTCTCGGGGATCGAGGCGCCGGTGGCGAAGGCCAGGGCGGCAGCCTGCTGTTCCGGCGTCAGCTTGCAGAAGGCCGGCAGTTCGCCACCGCCGACCGGCGCAGCGCAGGTCCCGCTGAAGACCTGGTTCGCCGTGGGGAAACTCAGCGCGCCTTCCGCCGAAATCTTGGTCTCCACATAGCGGACACCCAGGTTGCCGGTGATCGCGACGCTCTGTCCCCACACCGGCTCGGCGCCGTTGTTGAACTTGACCATCAGATAGGCGGCGGCGGTTTGCTCGTTGGTCGAGTTGATCTCGCCGGGCGTGAACGGCGTGCCGGGCACGACATTGGATCGGGCCGCCAGAGGAACCCAGCCGTTGCCGCCCCAGATGGCGTTCATCGACTGGACGAACGCAGTGGTCTCGGCATAGGAGCGGGCCGGGTTGCCCGCATAGCCGAAGGCGGTCACGGGAACGCCCATGCCGGCGAAGCTGTAGGGCGAAGCATGGTCGAGGCCGCCGGTGAAGCGCGGCGTCGCGACACCGCCCTGATCGAGCCAGACCGGACCGGTCGCGCCGTTCCAGATCTCCGACGTCACCCCCCAGTTATAGGCGGAGTTGCGGGTGGTCTGGTCGCGTTCGGCGAACCGGCCGCCGACCTTGACCGATTCAAGCCAGCCCGCGTCCAGATCATATTCGGCATCGGCCTTGAAGGCGTATTCGTCCCCTTCGCTTTGCTCGATGTGATCCATGGCGTTGCGCCAGAAATAGTTGGCCGGATCCGCCAGGTAAGGATCGATCGGGCTGCCATCGGGCGCCAGCAGGCTGAGCGACGGAAGGTCGCCCGTCAGATCGAGAACATCGACGGCGAAGAAGGAGTTCGTCAGCTGGAAATCGACCGCGTCCACGGTCGAGTCGACATACTGGGCGTCGAAGTTGAAGCGCAGGCGGTCCGTCGGCGTCCACTTGAAGTTGAAGCCGTAGTCGCTCGTCACATAATCCTGGACCACGCCCCGTTTCACGAACAGGTGCTGAATCCCGTTCAGCGGCACGGAGGGATCGGCCGAACGCCAGTCGGCGATCGAAGTGATCGCGCCGCCGGTGAATATCCCATCCTCATTGTAGGTCCAGTTGGTTCCGGCGAAGGGCCGGCGGTTGCCGGAATCGTCAACGACGGACTCGATGGCGCTCTCGAGCCAGGCCTGCTGTGAATCCGAGCGCAGATACTGGAGCGTGGCGATCATCTTGCGATCATTGGAGCGCCATTGGCCGGCTGCGGCGATGCCGTCGCGACGGCGGTCGAACTCCTGGGTGCGGAACGCCAGGCCCGACGGCGTCCAGCGGTCCTCGCCGTCCACGGTCGACAGACGATAGTTGAGGGATTGCAGGCCCTCGGCGCGGGAATCGAGTTCCGAATGAACCCCGCTCAGCAGCAGGCCGAACTCGCCCATCGGCGTTTCCCAGCGATCGCTGGCGAGCAGCGAAACGGTCGGCGCCAGATTGTTGCGCATGTCGCCCCAGCTGACCTCGGTGGTGAAGGCCACCATGCTGCCGGGCGCGTCAAAGGGCTTTCTTGTGTTGAGATTGACGGTGCCGCCGATGCCGCCCTCAATCATCTCGGCGGACGTGTTCTTGAAGACCTCGACGCTGCCCAGAAGCTCGGAGGGCACGTCGGCGAACGAAAGGTCCCGGCCGTTGTTGGCCGAGAAGGTGTCGCGTCCGTTCAGTTCCGATCGCACGAAGTTGAGGCCGCGGATCACCACGCCCGATCCTTCGACCGAGAAGTGGTCCGGGTCGTTCGCCCCCGCGAAACGGTTGATCGAAACCCCGGGCACCCGTTGCAGGGCTTCGGTCACCGAGCGGTCTGGAAGGGCGCCGATGTCATCGGCCGTCACGGCGTCGACGAAGACGTCCGAGCTTTCCTTGATGCGCTGCGCGCTGCGCAAGCTGGCGCGTATCCCCGTGACGACGACCTCTTCGATTTCCTGGGCCGTTCCGTCGGACACCGTGACGTCCTGGTCCGCGCTGGCGTCAGCGGCGGGAGCGGCGGTCTGGGCCATGGCCGGCCCGGCCAGCAGCAGCGCGCCGAAAGCGAGCGCCGAGGCGCCATGCATCAGCCGACGAGAATGCAGGACGACAGGCGTCGCCGTGGTGGTCTGGATCATTGAACTCCCCCTAAGAGACATGTTTTTTTGGACGCGCTGACAGCGCTGTCAACGAAAGCGACTAGCATGAGCCCTCTGTATCGTCAATGTAATCAACACGTCCTGACCTGCCCAAAACCGAAAGACGCCCATGACACTGCTCGCCTCCGCGCCGCTCCATCCGGACGCAATACGTGAGGTTCTGATCGTCGGCGGCGGCACGGCGGGATGGATGACCGCAGCCGCAATGACGCGTCTGCCGGCCGGGATACGTGTTCGTCTGGTCGAGTCCGAGGAGATCGGACCGGTCGGCGTCGGGGAAGCCACCATTCCTCCCCTTGTCACCTTCAACGCCATGCTCGGCATCGACGAAGCGAGCTTCATCAAGGCGACCCAGGGCACGTTCAAGCTCGGGATCGAATTCGTCGATTGGGGCCGAAAGGGCGATCGCTACATGCATCCGTTCGGCGAGGTCGGGATGGATATGGAAGGGCTGAAGTTCCACCAACACTGGCTGCGACAGGCGCAGGGCGGCGACCCGACCCCCATTGAGGACTATTGCCTTTCGGCCGTCGCCGCACGCCTGGGACGCTTCACGCCCGCCAGCAGCGATCCCCGGACGGTGCTGGCCAGCCTGCGGCACGCCTATCATTTCGACGCGGCCCTTTACGCCGGCTTCCTGCGTCGCTTCTCCGAAGCGCGCGGCGTGGAGCGTATCGAAGGCAAGGTCGTCGGCGTCAGTCTTCGGGATTCCGACGGCTTCATCGAGTCGGTCCGCCTTGCGGACGGCCGGCGACTGGACGCCGACCTGTTCATCGACTGCAGCGGCTTCCGGGGCCTCCTGATCGAGGAGGCGCTCGCCACCGGATACGAGGACTGGAGCCATTGGCTGCCCTGTGATCGCGCCCTGGCCGTTCCTTCGGCGAATACGGGCCCGCTTACCCCCTTCACCCGCGCCACTGCGGATCGCGCCGGCTGGCGCTGGCGCATCCCGCTCCAGCAGCGCACCGGCAACGGTCATGTCTACGCCAGCGCGTTTACGACCGACGAGGACGCCCGGGCGTCGCTGCTCGCCGGGCTGGAGGGCGAGCCGCTCGCAGAGCCGCGCCCCCTGCGTTTCACGACAGGACGCCGCCGTCGCCAGTGGGTCAGGAACTGCGTCTCCCTGGGCCTGTCATCGGGCTTTCTCGAGCCGCTGGAATCCACCAGCATCCATCTGATCCAGAGCGGGATATCAAGGCTGATGGCCCTGTTCCCGACCCGGCGGTTCGATCCCGTCCTGATCGACCAATTCAACCGCCTGTCCCAGACCCAGTTCGAGCAGGTGCGGGACTTCATCATCCTGCATTACAAGGCGACCCAGCGAGACGACACGGACTTCTGGCGGCATGTCGCAGCCATGGACGCGCCCGAGTCCCTCGAGCGCCGCATCGCGCTTTTCAGGGCCGGGGGACGCTTCATGCGCGACGGCGACGAACTCTTCAGCGAGGCGAGTTGGGTCGCGGTCTTCACCGGCCAGCATATCCTGCCGCAAGATCACGACCCGCTCGCCGACGGCGTTCCCTACGCCGCCATGGCCCGCAAGCTCGCAGGTCTGCGCGGCATTATCCGAAAGACGGCCGAGGCGATGCCGACCCACGAGGCCTTCATCGCACGCTGTTGTCAGCCCTCCGCCTGATCTAGCCGGCCGGGCAGATCGCGTCGCCTTCATTGGCCGCCAGACGGATTTCGGACACCGACAGGGTCAGGGCGCCGGCGGTCTCGATCTGGAACGGGGTATCGACGGCGGTCAGATCCGCGCCGGCGTCACGGAAGCAACTCAGGCGAACCTTGAGGCTGCGCCATTCGCCCAGGGGCGCAGCGCCGAGGATTGCGGACATGTCCACACGCCCCTGGCCGACAGACAGCGCGACCGAAGAAGCAGGTGCGGCGTCCACCCGGTAGCGGAAGGACAGGGCCATCTCGCCGTTGGCCTGACGGCTGACATCGATCGGCGTGCCCCAAATCTTGGCGCTGCCCGCGCCGGCGCCGGAAAAGGCGAACTGCTGGCCGCTCTCCTGCGCCAGGTCATCGACGGGGCGGACCGAAACGGCGTCTCGCGGGCTGGTCGCCGCCTGTACAGAACCAGGCTTGTTCTGGCCGCCGGCGTCCGCAAGCATCAAGGCCCAGGGCGCGACATAGCGGCCGTCGACGAAGTAGCGGTCGACACTGCCGATCTCGCCCACGACGCCGCTCTCTTCCGACAGGACGCCGACCCGACCGCCGTGCGCATAGGTCAGGCCGTAGCCATAGGCGAACTGGGGATCATAGCCGGGCTGGCCGACGTTCAGGGGTTCGCCCCTCGCGTCCTTGGGCCAGCTGAACGACAGCTTGCCGTTGAAGTCGGTGCGCGGCTTGCCCGCGGCATCGCCGATCAGGACGTCGGCTACGCCCCCGCCTTCCGTCCCCGGCAGCCAGGCGGCCACAAAGGCGTCCGAGGCGTTGATCTCGGGATTGGTCCACATGGGACGCCCGGACAGGAAGACCGAGACGGTGGGAATCCCCGCTGCGTTCAGGCGCTTCAGCGTCTCCAGCGGTTCGGTCGGCAGGAAGTCCAGCGTGTCGACGTCGCCCTGGAACTCGGCATAGGGGGTCTCGCCGAAGACGACGATCGCCACGTCTGGCTTTTGGGTGAAGGCGCCGTCAGGGCTGAGCGTCGCCTGACCGCCGCCGGCGGCGACCGCCTCCTGGATACCGCCCCAGATCGACTGACCGTTGGGGAAGTCGGCGTTGGTGTTCCCGGTCCCCTGCCAGGTCAGGGTCCAGCCGCCCGAAGCCTGGCCGATGTCGTCGGCATGGCCGGCGACCAGGACCCGCGCACCCGAGCGGATCGGCAGGACGGCGCCTTCGTTCTTCAGCAGCACCAGCGACTTGCGCACCGCCTCGCGGGCGATGGCGCGGTGGGCCGGGGAGCCGAGCTCGTTCAAACGGCCTTCCACAGGGCGTTCGTCGCTGAACAGGCCGGTCTTGACCTTGACCCGAAGAATGCGCCGCACGGCCTCGTCCAGACGCGCCGTCGGAATCTCGCCGGACCGCACCTGGGCCAGGGTGTTCTGATACAGAGGCTTCCAGCTATCCGGCGCCATAAGCATGTCGATGCCGGCGTTGACGGCCAGGGCGCAGCTCTCGTTCGAACAGCCGGGCAGTTGCCCATGAGCGTTCCAGTCGGACACGACGAAGCCGTCAAAGCCCAGCGGCCCGCGCAGGACGTCGGTCAGGATCGTCTCGTTGCCGGAGTGTTTGACGCCGTTCCAGCTGGAGAAGCTGGCCATGATCGACAGGACGCCGGCGTCGATGGCCTGGGGATAGCCGCCGAGATGGACGTCGATCATCTCCCGCTCATGCCCCTGGAAATCGCCCTGGTCCTTGCCCTCGAAGGTGCCGCCGTCGGCCAGGAAATGCTTGGCCGATCCGGCGATATGGCCCGCAGCCAGGGGCCGGTCTGCGGAAAGATCGCCCTGCAGACCCAGCGTCATCGGCGCCGCATAGGCGCGCTGAACTTCCGGATTTTCCGCGTAGCCCTCATAGGCCCGCCCCCAGCGATCATCGCGCGGCACGGCCAGGGTCGGCCCGAAGGTCCAGTCCGCGCCGGTCACGGCGACTTCCAGCGCCGTGGCCTGGCCGATCCGGCGGATCAGGTCCGGATCCCGCGCCGCGCCCAGGCCGATATTGTGCGGAAAGATGGTGGCGCCGACGACATTGTTATGCCCATGAACGGCGTCGATGCCGTAAATCAAGGGTACGACCGTGCCCTTGCGTTGGGCGTTGGCCGCCCGGAACGCCTGCGCCAGTTCGACCCATTTCCCGGCCGAGGCGCGCTCGTCGCCCCCCGGGGAAGAGTTCCCTCCCGCCAGGATCGACCCCAGCGGATAGATCAGCAGGTCCTCCGGCTTGATCGAAGCAATGTCGGCCTGAATCATCTGCCCGACCTTCTCCTCGACCGTCATCCGCCCCAGCAGATCGGCGACAAATGCCTCAGTCGCCGCGTCGCTCATGGCGGCGGGCGACGCCGCGTGCGGCCAGAGCGCGGGATCGGCGTGCGCCTCAAGGGCGACTGCATTCTTTTCCTGAGCCAAGGCCGCCAGTGGGCTGCAGGCGAGCATAGGAACCGCAAGGACAAGCGTGATCAGGGAGGCGTTGCGCATGGTGAGGCCCACAGAGGAAGAGAGCGCCCGCCGCGAGCCCAACAGGATTGCCGCGCAACAGGCTTCAAGGTTTTCGGTTGAGACATCGATCGGCGCGGATCATACGCACCACCGCTTGAGGGAGGTCGGCTGAATCCAGAGGTCTCCCCGGCGCTCTCGTCCGTCTCGAAGAAAGGGTCCATGGATTTGACAGCGCTGTCAAGGCGGGGGTGGATATGTGGCGCTCCGCTCGCGCCGGAATCTTCCCGGCCTAGGCCGCGCCCGTCGATCTCCGCACGATAAGTTCGTAGGGAACGATCAGGCATCCCTCCAGGGACTGCTTCAGCGCCTCGTCCTGGACACCCGAGATCACCGGCATCAAATGCCGCGCCGCGATTGCGGCCATCTCGGAAACGGGCTGGCGGATGGTGGTCAGCGCCGTCGTACCGAACATGGCGGCCGGCGTATCGTCGAACCCGGCCACGGAGATATCCTCAGGCGCCCGAACGCCACGCGCCGCAGCGCCCTGCAGCACGCCGAGCGCGGTGTCGTCGTTGCTGGCGAAGATCGCTGTCAGCCCGAGGCCGGCGCCCAGGAAGGCGTTGATCGCCGAGACGCCGGACTGGAAGGTGAAATCGCCGTACGCGACTGCGCCGTCCGCGACGGACAGGCCGTTGTCCGCCATCGCGGACAGAAAGCCGTCGAGGCGACGCCGGCTGGCGACATAGGCGACGGGGCCGGTGACGAAACCGATCCGACGGTGGCCCAAGGCGATAAGGTGCGCCGTCATGTCGTAGGCCGCCTGCCGTTCATCCATGGCGATGCAGACCCCCCGCTGGAGGTCACGCTCGGGTCCGATGCGCGCATAGGCGACGCCGGCTTCGTCGAGCACATCCAGCACAACGGGGTGATCCGAGTTCGGCGGCGTCAGGATGACCCCTTGAGGTCGGATGGAGGTCAGCAGGGCCGAAAGATCCCTGCCGAGGCTTTCGGACGCATAATCCACCAGTTCGATCATCAGGTGATGGTCTGTGCGTCGCACCTCCATAAGGGCGCCCATTTCGAGCCGGCTGAGGTAATCATTGCCCCGGCCGCTCCGCCAATGCTCGATCGTCAGCTCGGCGTCCACCAGCGCCGCGATGATCGATGAGGAGGCGCCCGCGAGGCTGCGGGCCGACAGACTGCGCCGATAACCCAGGCTCTCGACCGCAGCCATCACACGATCGCGCAGACCGGGGGTGACGTTGGCCTCGCCGTTCAGGACCCGAGACACGGACTTGATCGAGGCGCCCGCTGCGGCCGCCACGTCATAGATGGTGGCTCTCGCCATGCCGCTCCCCATCGCGCGAGCCTCCCTGACCAGACAGATCACTGCGCTCGGGCGTCACCGCATCCCTAATCCCGAGACGGCCCCTTTCGCAACCGCTCTCGGGCGTCCGCCGCAATCGCATCGCCGGATCGCTCCCGTGGCCGACGATTTAGGGGGGGCGGAGTCCAAATTGTTGACGACAGCGCTGTCAAAGCTGTTTGATACGTATCGACGATCTTTCGCGAATGGATACCGATGTCCCGCCCAAGTCCTGCTTTACAGATGATCTGTTTCATCGCGGCCGTGATGGCGTGCTGCCTCGTCATTCTTGCGATCAGTGGTCCGGCGCTCGCGTCCGCGTCGCAGGCGCCTACCGCTCGCCGAGCGGCGGATGAGATGGGCAAGGGATTCAATCTGGGCCAGATGTTCGACGCCGGCCAACACCCGCCGACGCTGGAGGCCGCCCGGGGCAAGATCGCCGCCTACTATGACCGCGGCTTCCGCGTCGTCCGGATCCCCGTGACCTGGACTGAAGTCGTCGACGGCGGGACCCTGGCGGACCCGGACACCGGCGCCATTGATCGGGACGCCGAACGACTTGCGGCGCTGACAGCGGTCATCGACTACGCGCTCGCCAAACCCGGCCTCTACGTCGTGATCAACGCTCACCACGAAACCCGGCTGAAGGACGGCATGCGCGCCGACGTCCTCGAGCGACTCTGGTCGGATATCGCCAGCCTGTACCGCGACCGGGACCACAGGCTGGTCTTCGAAATCCTCAACGAGCCCCATTTCAGCAATCACGACGCGATGCCTGCGGACCGTCTGAGGGAAATGACCGGGCGCGCCTACAGGCGAATCCGGGCGAACGACCCCGAACGTGTGATCCTCATCGGTGGAAATCAGTGGTTCGGCGCCGACGAAATGGCCAAGACCTGGCCCGATCTCGAGGAGGTCGGCGGAGGGCGAGACCCCTACCTGATGGCGACCTTCCATCACTATAATCCCTGGACCTTCAACGGCGACAATCAGGGCGACTACGCCGATCCCTGGACCGAAGCCGACATTCACGGACCGATGCAGGTCATGGCCGAATGGGCAGGCTCGACCGGACAAGGCATGCCCGTGTTCATCGGCGAATGGGGCGTCGGCTGGCACAGCCGATTGGCCGCCATGGACTGCAACAACATCCGGCTGTGGTACGCCCGGTTCAACGCGCACCACGCGGCTCCGCTCGGCATGCCTACCGCGGTGTGGGACGATGGAGGCTGGTTCCAGCTCTACGACCACGAGAAGGAGGCCTTCAGCAGCAATCTCATCGACTGCATCGACGGCCAGTGTCGCTGGACGGGATCCGACCGTTTCAACGCGGATTGCGCATGATCCCTAGGCGCCTAGAGCGTCCTCAGCGGCGCGGCGTCTTCCCAACGGATCCATTTCGTCGATGTGAAGGGCGATGAACTCACCTTTGCACCGACGTGAACGCGCCGCCGAAGTTTGCGGATCGAAGCCATCTTTTGGGTGCAAAAAGAGTGCAGTGAGAGGTCGTTAAGAGGCCAAACCGTCGAAAAACGCGTAGAAGCGTCGGCGACCAACGTATACAGACCACCTGAAACCACACAAAATGTCGATAAATCAATCACGTCGGCTGTCCGTGGCCCCGATGATGGACTGGACCGACCGTCATTGCCGGGCCTTCCATCGCGTCCTGACGGCGCGCGCCCTGCTCTATACGGAGATGGTCACTGCGCCGGCCGTCCTGCATGGCGATCGGGATTATCTGCTGGGCTTCGATGCGGTCGAGCATCCGGTCGCCCTGCAACTGGGCGGTTCGAACCCGACGGAACTGGCCGAGGCGGCCAAGGTGGGCGAGGCCTATGGGTATGACGAGATCAATCTGAACGTCGGCTGTCCGTCGGATCGGGTCCAGTCCGGCAAGTTCGGCGCCTGCCTGATGCGCGAGCCGGAACTG
Organism: Brevundimonas sp. GW821-FHT10A07; assembly: GCF_059415785.1. NCBI lineage: Bacteria > Pseudomonadati > Pseudomonadota > Alphaproteobacteria > Caulobacterales > Caulobacteraceae > Brevundimonas > Brevundimonas sp. GW821-FHT10A07. Next base: position 44,373 of record NZ_JBWKNX010000017.1, on the reverse strand, counting down.
GTGGCCGACTGTATGGCGGCGATCCGATCGGCGGTGTCGATCCCGGCCACGGTCAAATGCCGGATCGGAGTCGATGATCAGGAGCCGGAGATCAGCCTGTTCGCCACGGTGGACGCCTGCGCCGCCGTGGGGATCGAGGTCTTCATCGTCCATGCGCGCAAGGCCTGGCTGCAGGGTCTGTCGCCCAAGGAAAACCGGGACGTGCCGCCGCTGGATTATGATCTGGTGCGCCGGCTCAAGCGCGAACGGCCGCATCTGAACATCTCCATCAACGGCGGGATCGCCAATCTGGACGAGGCCGAGGCCCATCTGGCCGAGACGGACGGGGTGCGGCTGGACGGCGTCATGATGGGTCGCGCGGCCTATCACGAGCCGGCCATCCTGGGTCAGGCCGACCGCCGACTGTATGGCGCCGACACGGCGGATGTGGACGCCTTCGCGGCCCTCGACCGCTACCGGCCCTATATCGCCGCCCGGCTTGAGGAGGGGGTGCGCCTGCCCGCCATCACCCGGCATATGCTGGGCCTGATGCACGGCCGTCCCGGCGCGCGGGCCTTCCGCCGCATCCTGACGGTCGAGTCGATCCGGGCGGACGCGGGGCTTGAGGTGCTGGACAGGGCCGCAGAGGCGGTGCGCGAGGCCGAGGCGCGTCGCGAAGAGGCCGCCTGAAGGTCGATAAAAAGCGTCTTGTTTTCCTGTAGTTGGAAACTCGGCAGCGCGCTGGGGCGACCGCATGGAGCGCCGCGCCCCTTTCTAGCCACAAGTTAACGCGACAAACCGGGCGCCGGCGGCGTTGGGAGCCGGCGCTTCAATGAGCAAACCGGATGATCGGCGCTTCCGCTGCCTTCGCCATGATGTGGGCCGCCATGTCTTCGCTTTCGAGCGGACCGGTCCCTTACAATGTCGCTGTCGCGGCGGATGCAGCCAGGGTTGAAACCCCGGCGCCCGAGATCGGTTCCACCGACGCCTCGCCCGAAATCGCCTCTGATCTGGACGCCGTCCAGGCCGAGCTGATGGCCGGAGATCCGGACTGGCGCGCTTCGGCCCGCCTCTATCACGCAGGCGGCGGCGGGGCGACGGGCAATGACTCCCTGGGTTGCCGCCCCATCGCCATGCGCACCGTCGCGGTCGATCCCCGCGTCATTCCCCGCCGCACCAAGCTGTTCATCCGCGAGACGGTCGGCCTGCGTCTGGCCGATGGTTCGATCCATGACGGCTATTGGTACGCCTCCGACACCGGCGGCGCGATCAAGGGCCAGAAGATCGACCTCTACACCGGTCATGGCCGGGGCTCGATGGCCCAGGCCCGTCGCCTGAACATGCAGACCCTGACCATCGCCGACGCGGGCCGTTTCGACGGCTGCCCCCCGGCCTGGGAAAACGCCTCCAACTAAATCGCAGCCGCGACGAAAAACGCCGGCGCGCCTCGCGGCCGCCGGCGTCTTCGTGTCTGCGGTTCGGGCTGACCCTATTGCAGTTCGCTGACCTTCAGCGTCGACTGCACCATGTCGTCGCCATAGGTCCCGACCCAGACGTCGTAGCGTCCGGCCTGGGGATTGGTGATCAGGACCTTGGGGTTCACCCCGCCGCCGCTGTCGTCATCGCAATACCAGCGCCCGTTCGGCGTATTGATCAGAAGCGTGGTGTCCTCGGACGCCTCGACCAGGAAGGTCAGGTCCAGATCGCCGGGCTCGAAGAAGACCTGATAGTCCGCCGCCGCGCTGACCTTGCCCTCGCAGCCCGACTTGGCCGCAGAGGCCGGGATCGACCCGCCCGCCAGGATCGCCTTCTCATGGGGATCGGGCGTAAAGCCCGAACGCAGCCTCACCGAGCCGAAATTGGGCTCCAGGTCCGCATCCGGCGCCCCTACGGCGCTCGTCTCCGACCCGCCCAGTTCGCTGATCTCCAGCGTCGACTGGACCATCCCGTCGTTATAGGTGCCCAGCCAGATGTCGTACCGCCCGCTTTGCGGGTTCGAGATCAGCACCTTCGGATTCAGGTCGCCGCCGCTGTCGTCGTCGCAGAGCCACTGTCCGCTGGGCGTATTGACCAGAAGCGTCGTGTCCTCGGACGCGACCGCGCGGACGGTCAGATCCAGATCGCCCGCCTCGAAGTTCAGTTGCAGATCCGGCGCGGCGCTGACCGACCCCTCGCATCCCGACTGAGCGGCCGAGGCGGGCACGGAGCCGCCGGCCAGAATGGACTTGGTCCAGGGGTCCGGCGTGAAGCCGGTCTCCAGCGTGACCTCGCCATAGTTCGGATCGAGTGTGAAGTCCGGCTTGGCGCCGCTCTTCTGTGCGAGGCTGACGCCGGGCGCGAACGCGAGCGCGGCGCCGGCGACGATGGCGATGATCTTCATGGGGTCGATGTCCCTGCCCTGCGGCCTCCCGCCGCGGAGCGAACATATCCGCTTCCCGGCCACGGCACAGCTTCAAATCTCAGGGATCGCTAGAAACGACGCCTGCCCGTGACCGTCTCGAAGAACAGGCGGAAGTCGCCCATCAGGCTCCACAGCGGATATTGGAAGGTCGCGGGACGGTTCTTCTCGAAGAAGAAATGCCCGACCCAGGCGAAGCCGTAGCCGATCAGCGGCATGGCCAGCAGCCACCAGGGATTCAGCGTCAGCAGGAAACCGACGAAGGCCAGGATCACCAAACCGGTGCCGACCACATGGATCCGCCGGCAGGTCCGGTTGGAATGTTCGTGGATGTAATAGGGATAGAAGGCCTCGAACGAGGCGTATCGACCCTGGGGTTCGGGCGGCGCGTTCATGGGCGGAGGGTGCGCCTCCGCCCATGATCAGGCAAGCCCTAGGCCTTGGGCTTGAATCCGGCCTTCTTGAAGCCCGGCTTGGCCTTGAACGGCTTCTTGGCGAACGGCTTGTCGCCGGCCGCGTTCGAGCGCGGGTTCTCGCCGCCGGCGTCGGCCTTGGGCGCCCAGGGTTTCTTCTTGAACGGCGGCCGGGCGTCGCCCTCGCCGCCGTCGGCGCGCTTGTACGGCGTCTTCTTGAACGGGCGGTCGCCGTCTTCACGACGCGGCTTGCCGGCGCCGGCGAACTTGCCCGCCTTCATCGAGCCCGGGGTCGGGGCTTCCGAGGACGTGATCTTGACCTCGTCGTTCGAGGCGGCGACGGCCTCGCGGAAGGCCTTCTCGTGGGTCTTGGCGATCTCGAACCGCGTCTCTTCCGGGAAGGTGCGGATGGCGCCGATCTGGGGCTTGGAGATGCCGCCGATACGGCAGATCAGCGGGATCAACCATTTGGGGTCGGCGTTCTTGTTGCGGCCCACGTCCAGGCGGAACCAGACCACGTCGTCCGCGCCCAGGCGGTCGCCCGGCCAGGGCTGGGCGGCCGTGCCGTCTTCGTTGCGCACGATGCGCTCGCGCTTGACGGGGCTGCGATCCGAGCCCGGATCAGACAGTTCTTCCGGCGCCGGCTGTTCCTTGCGCAGCAGACGCACCAGGGCGGCGGCGATCTCGTCGGGCGTGCGCTCGGCGATCATCCGCTTGGCGACGATCATGTCCTCGTCGGACACGTCGGCCTCAAAGAACTCGGGCGACAGCAGACGGCCTTCATCGGCCTTGCGGATCTCGTCGAAGGTCGGCGCGCCGGACCAGACGGCGTCGATGCCGGCCTCGTCCATCAGACGCTCGGCCTTGCGGCGGCGCGAGTGCGGCACCAGCATGACGGAGACGCCCTTCTTGCCCGCCCGGCCCGTCCGGCCCGAACGGTGCAGCAGGCCTGCGCGGTTCATCGGCAGCTCGGCGTGGATGACCAGGCCCAGGTCGGGCAGGTCCAGACCGCGCGCGGCCACGTCGGTGGCGACGCAGACGCGGGCGCGGCCGTCACGCAGCGCCTGAAGCGCGTCGGTGCGTTCGCGCTGGCCCATCTCGCCCGACAGGGAGACGGTCGAGAAGCCGCGTTCCAGCAGAGAGGCCTGGAGATGGCGCACGGAATCCCGCGTCGAACAGAACACCATGGCGCGCGGCGCCTCGTACCAGCGCAGGGTGTTGACCACTGCGTGTTCGATCTCGTTCGGGGCGATGCGATAGGCGCGGTATTCGATGTCGGCGTGCTGACGCGACTTGTCCGTCGCGTCGATGCGCACCGCGTCCTTCTGGTAGCGCTTGGCCAGGGTGACGATCTCGCGCGCGATGGTGGCCGAGAACAACAGGGTGCGGCGTTCGGCCGGCGCATGGTCCAGGATGAACTCCAGGTCCTCGCGGAAGCCCATGTCCAGCATCTCGTCGGCCTCGTCGAGGACGGCGACCTTCAGCTCGGACAGGTCCAGATTGCCCCGGTCGATATGGTCCTTCAGACGGCCCGGCGTGCCGACGACGATATGGACGCCGAAGCCCAGGGCGCGCGCTTCACGCCGCGCATCCATGCCGCCGACGCAGGTGGCGATCTTGGCGCCGGAGTCGGCGTACAGCCATTGCAGCTCGGCTGCGACCTGCATGGCCAGTTCCCGCGTCGGGGCGATGGCCAGGCACAGGGGGGCGCCGCCCGGACCGAAGATCGGCTTGTCGCCCAGCAGGGTCGGGGCCGCGGCCAGACCAAAGGCGACCGTCTTGCCCGAACCGGTCTGGGCCGAGACCAGCAGGTCGCGTTCGGCGTATTCGCCTTCCAGGACAGCGGCCTGAACCGGGGTCGGCTCGGCATAGCCCTTGTTGACGAGAGCGCGGTCGAGCGCGGGATGGACGGCGGGAAAGGGCATCGGCTACCTGGGACAACGGACAAGGCGGTCATCGAAACGACCGCGCCCGGCCGAGGACAGTCCTCAGGCCGGGCGAGTAATGCCGCTCTATACACGGATAAAGGCGCGAGCGGGGCGAAAAACGCCGTTCACCACGACGCCCCGCTCAAGAACGACCCCGGATCAGACCTTGAACGACAGGAAACCGTCGTCCACCGCCACCGTCGAGCCATTGATGGCCGAGGCCGCGTCGCTGAACAGGAAGGCCACCACGCTGGCGACCTTTTCGGGCTGAATCAGTCGATTGTGCATATGCTGGGCGGCCAGGGGGGCCTTGGCCGCCGGGTCGTCGCCCAGGATCGGGGTGTCGACGAAGCCCGGCGCCACGCCTACGACCCGGATGCCATATTCGGCCAGTTCCAGCGCGCCTGATCGGCTCATCGACACCACGGCGGCCTTGGCGGCGTTATAGTTGAAGCTGCCGCGCGCGGCGATGGAGCCATAGATCGAGGCCGTGTTCACGAAGGCGCCCTTGGCGCCCAGCGCGACCATCTTCTTGGCCCCGTAGTACAGGCCGTAATAGACGCTGTGCTGATCGACCTCGATCACCTTCAGATAAGAGGCGGGGTCCATCTCCAGGAAGGGCTTCACCAGGCCGATGCCCGCATTGTTGAACATGCCGTTCAGCGTGCCCAGTTTCTCGACCGCGAACTCGACCAGGGCTTCGACCTCCTCCGCCTTGGAGACATCGACCTTGTAGGCGAAGGCCTTGCCGCCGCAGTCCTGTGTCAGGGCCCCGACCTCTTTCGCCACGGCCTCGGCGCCGTCCAGGTTGAAGTCGGCGACGATCAGGTTCGCCCCCTTCTCGGCCAGGGCCAGACAGGCCGCTCGCCCGATGCCGCTGGCGCCGCCCGTGACGATCAGGGCTTGATCCTTCAGTTCCATGGCGAGGGTCTCCTTCAATAGACAGGACACCGGATATGGAGGCGCCGGGCCGGGATGAAACCCGATCCGCGAGATTTCGTCGTTCACCCTGTTTGTTTCCCGGGCGTTGACGGAGAGCCTTCAGACTGCAGGGCTGAAGGAGACCGTGATGCAGGTTATGCCCATCGCCGCCGGCGGAATGATGAACGCCCAGTCCCGCTTCGTAGCCAGTGCGCGTCGCACCGCGACCGCGCCTCTCGACAACCTCGCCGTCGAGGCGGTCGAGCGTATTCAGGCCAAGACCGCCTTTACCGCCAACGCCGCCGTGATCCGCACCGCGGACGATATGAGCGGAACCCTGCTGGACATGCTGGCCTGACGGTCGCCGGCGGCGGTCCCCCGGTCTAGAATTCTTCCCAGCCGTCCGCTGACGGCGCCGCCTGCGCCTTGGGCGCCGCGCCGCCGCGCCCAAGGGTCTTCAACGCCGCCGCCATATGGGGCGCCCGCGCTGGCGCTGAGGCCTGAGCCTGAGGCGGCGTCGATGCGCGCGCCGCCGGGGCGCCGACCTGGAATTGCGCCACCGACGCCTGCAGCGCCTCGGCGTCCTGGGCCAGAGACTGGCTGGCGGCGGTTGACTGCTCAACCATCGCAGCGTTCTGCTGGGTGACCTGGTCCATCTGGTTCACGGCCGTGTTGACCTCGGCCAGACCCAGGGCCTGCTCCTGAGCCGAGGCCGAGATTTCCGTGACCAGGGCGTCGATTTCGGCCACCCGATCCACGATCCGTTGCAGGGCCTCGCCGGTCTGACCGACCAGTCTGACGCCCGAGCCGACCTGGTTGGTCGAGGTCGAGATCAGGGTCTTGATCTCCTTGGCTGCGTCGGCCGAACGCTGGGCCAGGGCCCGCACTTCGGAGGCCACGACGGCGAAGCCGCGACCGGCTTCGCCGGCGCGGGCCGCCTCGACCCCGGCGTTCAGGGCCAGCAGATTGGTCTGGAAGGCGATTTCGTCGATGACGCCGATGATCTGGCTGATCTGCTCGGAGGAGCCTTCGATCGCCTGCATGGCCGAAACCGCGTCGCGAACGATAATGCCCGAGGTTTCCGCGTCGCCCTTGGCGGCCTGAACCACGTCCGAGGCCTGACGCGCGCCCGAAGCCGTCTTCTTCACCGTGGCGGTGATCTCGTCCAGGGCGGCCGCCGTTTCCTCCAGGCTGGCGGCCTGTTGTTCGGTGCGGCGCGACAGGTCGTCGGCGGCCTGCGAGATCTCGCCGGCGCCCGAGCGGATGCTGGCCACATTGCCGACCACGACCGACACGGCCTGCTGCAGCTGGGCGATGGCGGCGTTGAAATCCGACTTCAGCTGTTCGGCGCGCGGGGCGACCTCTGCGGTGAACCGGTGGGTCAGGTCGCCGTTGGACATGGCCGCAAGACCCTGGCCCAGAGCCGTCAGGGCGACACGATCCTCTTCGGCGATGCGCGCCTTCTCGGCTTCGTTGGCGCGATGTTCGGCCTCGTTGATGGAACGCTGAGACTGGGTCTCGGCCTCCAGCCGGATCTTCTCGGCCGCATTGTCGCGGAAGGTGCCGACCGAGGCGGCCATGCGGCCGATCTCGTCGCCACGCCCCTGGGCGGGAATAACGACCTTCAGGTCGCCGGCGGCCAGTTGATCCATGGCGCGTGTCATGGCCACGATAGGCTGGCTGAGCGCCCGCACGAGCCACAGGGTCATGGCCCCCGCCACCAGCAGGGCCAGCACCCCGCCGATCACCAGGGCGGCGTATCCGCTGTTGAAGGCCGTGCGCTTCTCGGCGTTCTTGCGGGTCAGCACGCCCTGCGTCTGATCGTCGATCGACTTCACGGCGGCGCGGACATCGGTCAGGCGGGCCGTTGTAGTCAGTTGCGACACCGCCTGCGGCCGCTGGGCCGGATCGCGGGCCAGGTCCATCAGGGCCTGGGACTGCTGGTTGAAGGCGGCGGCCGCCGCCGTCATCGCATTGAACCGACCGGCGTCGACGCCGTCGGCGTCGCTTGTCTTCAGAGACTGGACAGCCTGACCGAAGGCCGTCTTCGATTCAGCGTATTTCGTCAGGGATTCCGCCTCGCCCGTCGCCACATAGGAGCGCATGGCGTTCTGCTGTTCCACGGCGGCGGCCAGGGTCCGGTCGGCGGCCCGGCTGATCTGGGTGGCCGATCGTTCGGCGTCGTCGGATCGCTGCAGGGAGACCAGGCTGAACAGGACCACCAGGGTGGCCACACCGCAGGCGCTCATCATGGCGCCCAGGGCGATCATGAGTTTGATGGAAATAGACAAGGACTTGAGCACGTCCGCCTCCAAAGCAACCTGAGAAGCTTGTGCTAAGGCTCAGGTGTTACCAAACCTTGCTAAGGCCACGCTTTCCGTCGCTTTTTCCGGGAGGTGGAAGAAGTCGATGAACCGCTCGAACACCCCCTGGTCTCCGTCAATCGTCATGTCCGCCGCCAGGGTCGAGAGCGGAACCTTGCCGTAGACGGCGGCGCCGAGCAGCGGCGGCCGGGTCGTCACCGTCACGTCCGCGCCCGCGATCTGGCCGCGCTGCGCCTGAAGACGACCTTCGGACACCGTCACCTGGAAGCTCTCGTCGTCGAAGATGAAGCCGAGCGCCATGGCGGCCTTTCCGGCCCGGCCGGCGTCGAACATCGTCTTGAACGACAGCATGATCGAGACGGCGCTGATCGGCAGCGTCGGATCATGCGCCGGCGACCGTGCGGCCCAGCGGCCCAGAACCAAAAAGACCGGTTCGATCTCATACCCCCAGTCCGTCAGCTCATAGACCTGCACCGAGGCCGGCGGCGGCAGCTTGCGGCGACGCACCACGCCCGCCGCCTCCAGTCCCTCCAGCCGTTGCGTCAGCACATTGGCGGACAGGCCGCAGAGATCCTTTCTCAGGTCACCGAACCGACGCGGCCCCATCATCAGTTCACGCACCACCAGAAGCGCCCAACGCTCGCCCACCAGATCCAGCCCGTGCGCGGCGCCGCACGCGTCGTGATACCGCCGACCCGACTTTGTGGTTACTTTTTCTAACTTCATGGTTGACTGTTCTAATCTCACGCGGCACGGTTAGCAAACATAGGGAGAGGAGAGACGTATGACCCAGCTGATTTTCATCAATCTGCCCGTCGCCGACCTGAACCGGTCCATCGCCTTCTATGAAGCCGTCGGCGCCACGAAGAACCCGATGTTCAGCGACGAGACGGCCGCCTGCATGGTCCTGTCGGACGTCATCCACGTCATGCTGCTGACCCACGACAAATGGCGCACCTTCACCGATCGGACGATCCCCGACGCCCACGCCTCGGCCCAGATGCTGTTGTGCCTGTCGCGCGACAGCCGCGACGCGGTCGATGCGGTGGTGGCCCAGGCCGGGGCGGCCGGCGGAACGGCGGACCCCAACAAACCTCAGGACTATGGCTTCATGTATGGCCGCAGCTATGCGGACCCGGACGGCCACATCTGGGAGACCATGTGGATGGACCCCGCCGCCGTCGCCGCCGGCCCCGAAGCCTTCGCCGCCCATGAACTGACGCCCGTCTGACAGGAAGGCCGATATGTCCGACCACTTCGAACTCAGCGTCACCCGCCTGATCCAGGCCTCGCCCGAAGCCGTGTGGAATATCTATGTCGAGCGGACAGGGGAATGGTTCTGCCCCCGGCCCTGGACCACGCCCGTCGTCGATTGGGACCTTCGCCCGGGCGGCCGCGCCAATGTGGAGATGCAGTCGCCCGCGGGCGAGCGCCACGCCTATTCCGGCGTCTTCCTGGAGGTGGTCCCCGGCCGTCGGCTGGTCTCGACGGGGGCGCTGACCGAGGGCTGGGTCCCGCAGCCGGGCGAGATGAACTTCGTCCGTATCGACACCTTCGAACCCGAGGGCGACGCCACCCGCTACACAGCAGTCGCCCGCCATTGGGACGAAAAGGCGATGCAGACCCACCGCGCCATGGGCTTCGAACAGGGCTGGGGCGCCGTCGCCGACCAACTGGCCGAACTGGCCGAAACCAACAGCTGAGGAGGACGACCATGACCTATGTGACCGGCTTCGTGACCCCGGTGAAGACGGCGGACAAGGACGCCTATCTGAGGTGCGCCCAGGCCGCCGCGCCCATCTTCAAGGAGTTCGGCGCCCTGGCTGTCGTCGAGAACTGGGGCGTCGATATTCGCGACGGCAAGCACACCGACTTCAAGATGGCGGTGAAGCTTGAGCCCGACGAAACCGTGGTCCTGTCCTGGATCATCTGGCCCGACAAGGCGACCGGCGACGCCGCCGAGAAGAAGATGATGGAGGACCCGCGTTTCCACGAGATGGAGATGCCCTTCGACGGCAGGCGGATGGTCGTCGGCGGCTTCGAGACGATCTTCGAAGCCTGAGGTCGGTCGCCCTCCGCGACCGTCCGTTCACCCCGTTGAAATATCTTCGCGGCAGACTTGGTCTTCCACGGGGAAGCTGCCCATGCCGAGCGGTCAGACGACGGACATCGCCACATTCGATGTGGCGCAGTTCTGTCAGGCGGTCGAACATTCGCCCATCGGCACGGCCGTATTCGGGCTGGACGGCGTCTGGCTGAACGGCAACGCCGCCCTGCGTCGCTTCCTGGGGTACAGCAGCGACGAACTCAGGACGGTCAATTTCCGGGACGTGACCCATCCCGACGATCTGGACGCCGATCTCGTCCTGTTCGAACAACTGACCTCCGGCCGCATCCCGTCCTACGAGATCGAGAAACGCTATATCCGCAAGGATGGCGGCGTCGCCTGGGCGGCTCGCACCGTCTCCCTGGTTCGCAGCGCGACGGGCGATCCCCTGTTCTATATCTCTCACGTCCAGGATATCGCCGGCCGCAAGGCGGCGGAAGCCGAGCGGCTCAAGCTGGCCGACCGCGCCACCCTGGCCGCTCGCGCCGCCCATATCGGAATCTGGGAACTGGACCTGAACACCAACGCCCTGTCGTGGTCGCCGGAGATGTTCGACCTCTTCCTCACCCCGGCGCCGGACGTCCTGGACCTGGCATTCTTCACCAGTTTCGTTCTGGAGGATGATCGCGAAACGCTCCAAAGAGACACCGCCGCCGCCCTGAACGGCCTTCTGCTGGACACCGAGTTCCGCATACGCCGGACGGACGGAGAGATCCGGCACATCAAGGGATTCGGCAGCCTGGAACGCGGCGTCGGCGGCGCGCCGGACAGGCTGGTCGGCGCCAACTGGGACGTCACGGAAATGCGGCGGCTCGCCGAACGGGCCGAGGCGGCCAGTCGCGCCAAGTCCCAGTTCCTCGCGGTGATGAGCCACGAAATCCGGACGCCCATGAACGGCATACTCGGCATGACCCAGGCCATGCAGGCCGATCCCCTGCCGGCCCTGCAACGCGAACGCCTGGACATCGTCGCCGAGTCCGGCGCCGCCTTGCTGACCATCCTCAACGACATCCTTGACCTGTCCAAGGTCGAGGCCGGCAAGATGGAGCTGGAAAGCGTGGCCTTCGATCTGGGGATCCTGCTGGGCAATCTCCGCTCGACCTATGCGTCCACCGCCGACGATCAGGGCCTGATCCTGGCGCTGGATCTCGGCGACGCCGCCGGCCTTTATCGCGGGGATCCGACCCGCCTGCGGCAGATCCTGTCGAACCTGATCTCCAACAGCCTCAAGTTCACGGCTCAGGGCCGCATCGACATCGCGGCGCGCCGCGACGGCCAGACCCTGGTCCTGACCGTCGCCGACACAGGCGTGGGCATGACGACCGAGGTCATCGCGCGCATCTTCAATCCGTTCGCCCAGGCCGACGCCTCGACCACGCGCCAGTTCGGCGGCACGGGACTGGGCCTGTCGATCGTGCACGAATTGACCCGGCTGATGCAGGGCCGGATCGACGTCGACAGCCGGCCGGGCGAGGGGTCCCGTTTCACCGTCGTCCTTCCCCTGCCCTGGCTCGGCCCAGCGGTCGGAACGCCCGCCCCGTCCGCCTCCGACGTCAGACAGGGCGACGCCGGTCTGCGCGTTCTGGCCGCCGAGGACAACGCCATCAACCGCCTGGTCCTGCAAACCCTGCTGGGTCAATTCGGCATCGAGCCGACGATCGTCGAAAACGGCGCCCAGGCGGTCGAGGCCTGGCTGGGCGGCGATTGGGACATGGTCCTCATGGACGTGCAGATGCCGGTCCTGGACGGTTTCGGCGCCGCCCGCGCCATCCGCGAACGCGAGGCCGCCCAGGGTCTGCCCCGTACTCCGATCATCGCCCTGACCGCCAACGCCATGCCGCATCAGCGCGACGAGTGCCTGGCCCATGGCATGGACGCCGTCGTCGCCAAACCCATCGACGTCCGCGCCCTGATCTCGGCCCTGGAGACGGTAGGACAAAAGGGCGCGCATCTGACGGAAAGCGGCCGCGCCACCGCCTGATCAGCCCCGGGCCGCCTTGAGGTTCCGGGTCAGCGTCTTGCGGCGCGCGCCATAGGCCTGTTCCAGGTCCGCCCGCTTCGCCTTCAGTGCTTCAAACTGATCGTCGAGGGACGACGAAGCGGCCTGATGGTCGGCGTCCAGCCGGTCCAGCTCGGCTTGCAGTCTTTCGAGCTTCGCACGCCGGGCTTTTGACGGTCTTGCAGCCTTCGGCCTGGCCGCCTTTCCGATCTTGCCGACATCGATCGCCAGGCCGCGCTCGATCACCTCGCCGGGCGCCGCCAGGGCGGCGTCATGGTCGGGGCCGCCGCTCAGTTGGCTGGCCAGGCCCGTGGCGAACAGGTCCTGCTTCGACCCCCAGGCCTCCAGCGCCTTGGGGCGCGAGCTCGCGGCGACCGTGAAGGCGTGAAATCCGTCCGACCAGGTAAAGACCTTCAACCTCGGCGCCATGCGTCTGTCCCTGACCGGGCGGACGCCGGAATGGCTCGCCGCCTAGCGGCAGAAACGCGTGTCGGTGGCTTCCAGATGCAGATGGTCGAAATGCACCGCATTATAATCGGGGCTCAGGGTCGTGCCGAAGATGCGGCAGGCGTCGTCGCGGATGCGGCGCAGGAAACGGGCCTCGGGCGCGTCGCCGTTCCAGTCGTTCGTGACCGTGATGCGCCGCCCGTCGCGCAGCCGAACCCCGGCGAAATCCAGCGCCGCCGCCTGGGCGTGGGCGCTGACCCGGCTGGACCCCACACCGTTGTTCACATTGCGACAGGCGTAGGCCCCCATATGGTCGATCTGGACCACGTCCGAGCCCAGAATCTGGCGCGCCGCCGGCTCCAGCGACTGCCGCCGCCAGATGCTCAGGGCCAGGGCCGTCTGGCAGGTCATCTGCACATCCCCCGGCGCCATCCGCGCCACCGTGCCCATGTCGGCGCCCAGCACCCCGCCCTGTCTCAGGCCGCAACTGGCGCTGTTGGTTCGATCCGGGGCGGGGCTGAACGTCACGCGCGCGGCGCTCAGTTCGGCCAGGCATCGCCCCAGGTCCGCGCCCACGCGCACCACCGCCCCCTGGGTTCCCCCATCGACAGGCCGGTCGATCAGCCCCCCGACCAGGGGCGCAGGCGTCCGTCCCGGATAGGGCGACGGCCGCAGCGGCTCGGGCGCGCGCCGCACGCAGCCGCTCAGGATCAGCAGGACCGCCAGACCGACCGACACACGCATCATCAGGACATTGGAAGCCATCGCCCGAATCCTATCCGATTCCCGATGGCGCGTCGGTCACGAGGCGGAGAGCCGCCTATCGCCGTTCCGGCGATGCGCCGGCCGCGCGACACCGATCCGAACAGAACCGCACCTGATCCCAGTCCCGCGCCCACTTCCTGCGCCACGCGAACGACAGGCCGCAGGCGACGCAGCGCTTTTGCGGCAGGTCGGCCTTGTCGGGCGCGCAGCCCAGATTGACGTGTTTTCGACCCATCAGACCCCAGACCAGCAATTCAGGACGACGGCAAGTCCGACCTATTCCTGCGCCCCTGGTGGCCGTTCCAGAGAAAGGTCGGGCCTGTTGCGACCACCCCGCAAACTGATATATGCGCCCCGTCGCCCAGGCGATCGTAAGCGTCTCACGTCAGGCAACGCATCCATCCCGGTTTTCGGCCGGGGCCGGACTTTCCGGCGGATGCCCATTGCCGAAGACCAAATTGAGAGACGCACACATGCACCCTCACCCTGCGATCATCCGCTTCCGCCGACTGCCCGCGCGCTATGCGCCGGTCATCATGCCTCTGATCCTGTCACTGTTCATGACTTTCGTGGTCTCGGCCATCGCCACGGCGCGCAATCTGGGCTTCGTTCCGGCCTTCCCCTCCGCCTGGATGCAGGCTTGGGGCCTGTCTTGGCTGATCGCCTTCCCAGTGCTGCTGCTGATCCTGCCGCTGGTTCGGCGCATCGTCGGCTTGGTCGTCGAAACGCCCAACTGACGGCAAAAGGGGCGGCCCTTTCGGCGCCGCCCCTGCTCGTCTTCAGCTGTCCAGGAAGGACCGCAGCTTCCGCGACCGGCTGGGGTGTTTCAGCTTGCGCAGCGCCTTGGCCTCGATCTGACGGATCCGTTCGCGCGTCACCGAGAACTGCTGGCCGACTTCTTCCAGCGTGTGGTCAGTGTTCATGCCGATGCCGAACCGCATCCGCAGGACCCGCTCTTCACGCGGCGTCAGGGACGCCAGCACGCGGGTGGTGGTCTCGCGCAGGTTCGACTGGATGGCGGCGTCGATGGGCAGGACGGCGTTCTTGTCCTCGATGAAGTCGCCCAGGTGGCTGTCTTCCTCGTCCCCGATCGGGGTTTCCAGCGAGATCGGCTCCTTGGCGATCTTCAGGACCTTGCGCACCTTCTCCAGCGGCATGGCCAGTTTCTCGGCCAGTTCTTCCGGGGTCGGCTCGCGGCCGATCTCGTGCAGCATCTGGCGGCTGGTGCGGACGATCTTGTTGATCGTCTCGATCATGTGCACCGGGATACGGATAGTCCGCGCCTGGTCGGCGATGGACCGAGTGATCGCCTGACGGATCCACCAGGTGGCGTAGGTCGAGAACTTGTAGCCGCGGCGGTACTCGAACTTGTCGACCGCCTTCATCAGGCCGATGTTGCCCTCCTGGATCAGGTCCAGGAACTGCAGGCCGCGGTTGGTGTATTTCTTGGCGATGGAGATCACGAGGCGCAGGTTGGCCTCGACCATTTCCTTCTTGGCCTGACGGGCCTCGCGCTCGCCCTTCTGCACCGTCTGGACGATGCGGCGATAGTCGTCGATCGGCAACCCGGCTTCCAGGGCCACGGCGGCGACGTCGGCGCGGATGGTGGAGATCTGGCTGGCTTCGTTGTCGCTGAACTTGGTCCAGCGCACGCCCTGTTCCTTGATCCGCTCGGTCCAGGTCGGGTCCAGTTCGGCGCCGAAATAGGCCTTCAGGAACTCAGGCCGCGAGATGCCGTAGCTGTCGGCCAGGCGCAGCAGGCGCCCTTCCAGACCGATCAGGCGCTTGTTGATCGCATAGAGCTGCTCGACCAGGGCCTCGATACGGTTGTTGTTCAGCTTCATCGTCTTCAGACGATCCGAGATGGATTTCGTCAGCGTCTGATAGGCCTTGGAGTCCTTGGCGCTCAGCACCTCGCCCTTCAGGCGGGTCTGGACCAGCTTGTCCTGCAGGCCCCGAAATTCGCTGAAGTCGGCGGCGATGAGGTTCAGCACCTCCATCACCCCATCGCGCAGCTCGGCTTCCAGCGCCGACACGGACATGCCGCCGCCGTCGTCGAAATCATCGTCATCGTCGTCGTCTGACTCGGGCTTTTCTTCAGCGGCCGGCTTTTCTTCGGCCTCTTCTTCCTCTTCCGCCTCGGGCTGGACGGCGCCGGGCAGGGACGAGGGGTTCAGCACGCCGTAGGTGGCGTCAAGGTCGATGACCTCGCGCAGCAGGATGCGGTTGTTCTCAAGCTCGTCGCGCCACACCATGATGGCCTCGAAGGTCAGGGCGCTTTCGCACAGACCCGAGATCATGGCGTCACGACCGGCCTCGATCCGCTTGGCGATGGCGATTTCGCCCTCGCGGCTCAGCAGTTCGACCGAGCCCATTTCGCGCAGATACATCCGCACGGGGTCGTCGGTGCGGTCATAGGCGGCCTTGGCGGGCGCCTCGGCGACGGCGGTTCCGGCGGCGGCGGCGACGTCGGTGGACTGCTGCTCCTGCGCGTCCTCTTCGGCCTCGACGACGTTGACGCCCATTTCGGACAGCATGGCCAGGGTGTCTTCAATGGCGTCCGGCGTGACTTCCTCGGACGGCAGGACCTTGTTCAGCTCCTCCATCGTCACATAGCCGCGCGCCTTGGCCTGTTTGATGAATTTCTTGACGCCGGCGTCAGTCAGATCGAGCAGGGGGCCGTCGGTCGTAACCTCGGCGTCCTGCGTCTCGGTCTGTGCGTTCATAGTCAGTTCGTCTCCGGCCGGAGGGGGTGATCAATCCACCCCGGCGAAAAATACAATGCCTGGCGAGGCGTAAGGTTACGCGCCCACTCTGTCTTCCCAAGTCGTTCCGGCTTTGATCGCATGGCGAAGCATGTTCCGCGCGGCCTTCCGCCGACGAAACGCTCCATCCTCGCCCGGGGCGCATCACGCGCCTGGGCTGAGGCGCCCGCCAACCCATCCAAACCAGGAGGTTGGAACGTCGAACGCCTGCGACCATCGGACCCTTGCCTCGGCGAGGGGCGCATTTGCGGCCAGGAATGGCGCGTCGGGCTTTGCCGCCGCCTTCTCGACCTCGCGCACTAAGGCATCATGATCCGATTGCGCCAGATGGCGTCGCGCGCCCGCAGAGTCAAGGCCGCCTAACCAGGACGTAGCCAGTTCTCAACCCGCAGTCCGGGCACACGCGAGAATTCACGTTCATTGTCGGTGACGAGGATACAGTCCAGCGTCAGGGCGTGGGCGGCGATCAGCAGATCGTTGGCTCCTATGAGTCGGCCTCGCCTCTGCAGGTCGGCGCGGATGTCGCCGTAGATGTAGTCGGCGGGCGCTTCCCACGCCCTGATGGACAGACCCGAAAGCACGGTCTCGAGTTGCGCGGCGATCCGGAGAGAACCGGACTTGGCGACGCCAAACCGCAACTCCGCAACGACGATCAGACTGATACAGACATCGCCCGTAGCGACCATCGCCATCCGCTGTCCGACCGGGCCGAGCGGATCGTACATCAGATCCGACCCCGCATTGGTGTCCAGCATAGCCGCTCAAAGATCGACCGGCTCTGGAGGCGGGTCATCGAAGGGGGCGAGCCGTTCGTCGATAGGCTCCATGGTCGCCAGAACAGCCAGCAGTTTTTCGACAGACCCCATCCGCGGCCCCGCCCGTTCGATGATCAGCCGCTCACCCTCCTGACGCACCACGGCGTCCGCCGGAACGGCGACGCCGCTCGGCAGGTGGACGACCTGATGATCGCCCTCGCGCGTGATCCTGACAGGCTGGGAACCATCCATGGTGCGAGACTACTCCAGATCCTGAAGCCCGCCAATCGGCGCGGATCAGATCAGGGTGGTCCAGAAGTCCGGCGCCGCGAACGAACGGGTGATGGCGTCGCGTTCGGCCTTCAGCCGCACCAGGGCGTCGATGCCCGTGCCCTGGCCCATGTCCTGTTTGGCGGTTTCGATGGCGCGGGACAGGGCGGCCAGATGGGTCATCAGGCCGAACACCTTCAGCCAGTGAGCCCGCGATTCCGCCACGGTCAGATCCGACGACAGGAAGGAGGCGCCCGACTTGGACGCCGCCTTCTCGATTTCCTTCAGCAGAGGCTCGAAGCCGGAATCGCGCAGTCGATGCCGCACCACGGCCGCATCGGACGCCTGACCGGACAGGCGCAACCGCACCAGTTCCTGGGCCAGCCCCTCCAGCGCGGCGTCGCCGAAGCCCTGGACGCTGACCTCTTCCAGATGGTCGTCCAGCCGCTCGATATCGTCGATGGCGGCATAGGCCAGGGCGGCGGCCACCGGGCTGACGGCGCGGAACAGGGACTGCATCGCCTGCGCCCCCTCGACCGTCTGACCCAGTTTCGGCGGCGGCCCGAACCGACCCCGCCCCTGCCCCGGCGTCCAGGGCGCACGCTGGGGGGCGCGCGGAAACAGGGCGTCGAACCGGTCGAACAGATCGCGGCGATACTGTTCCGCCAGGTCCTTGTCCTGAATGGCCGAGGCGGCGGTCCGCAGCCGCGCCTTGAAGCCGGCCTTGCGCTCCGGCGTATCCAGCGGCTCGACGTCCTGCTCGCGGCGGAACAGCACCTCGGCGAAGCCGTGGGTGTCGGCCAGGGCCTGGCGCAGGGCGGGCGCCCCCTTGTCGCGCAGGATGTCGTCGGGATCCTGCCCCCCGCTCAGCAGCGAGAAGCGGAACGACCGCCCCGCCTTCAGCAGCGGCAGCGACCGTTCGATGGCGCGATAGGCGGCCCGCAGTCCCGCCGCATCGCCGTCGAAACACAGCACCGGCTCATGGCTGACCCGCCACAGCCGCTCCATCTGTTCTTCGGTCAGGGCCGTGCCCATCGGCGCCACGGCCGGCAGGCCCGCGCGCTGGCAGGCGATGACGTCCATATAGCCTTCGACCACGATGATGGCCTGGTCGTTCCGGCTCTCCGCCCCCAGGATCCGCCGCGCCTCGGGCAGGCCATAGAGGGTGGCCCCCTTGTGAAACAGCGGGCTCTCGGGACCGTTCAGATATTTGGCCCGGTCGTCGGGGTTCATGGCCCGGCCACCGAAGCTGACGATCCGGCCGCGCGCGTCCAGGATGGGGAACATCAGCCGGTCGCGGAACCGGTCATAGGGCTGCCCTCCGCTTTCCGGCGAGATCAGCAAGCCGGCCTCGACCAGCTCGGCCGGTCGCGCCCCGCGCTGGACCAGGGCCTGTTTCAGCCCTTCGCGGTCATTGGGCGCATAGCCCAGGCCGAACCGCTCCCACTGATCCTCGGGCAGGCCGCGTTTCTCCAGATATTCCCGCGCCGCCTTGCCGGGCGTGCGTCGC
The DNA here is from genome assembly GCF_059415785.1 of Brevundimonas sp. GW821-FHT10A07. NCBI lineage: Bacteria > Pseudomonadati > Pseudomonadota > Alphaproteobacteria > Caulobacterales > Caulobacteraceae > Brevundimonas > Brevundimonas sp. GW821-FHT10A07. The sequence goes on along the minus strand of NZ_JBWKNX010000017.1, from coordinate 25,792 downwards.
AGATTGGCGGCGAACCACTTCTGGGCCAGGTCCATCCACTCGGACAGGCCCAGGCGCTTCTGTTCGCGCTCGGCCTCCTTGGGGTCCTCGGCCGGCAGTTGCATGCCCGCCTCGCCGGCCAGCCGCTGCACCGCCTCGACGAAGCTGAGTCGCTCGGTCTCCTGCAGGAAGGAGATGATGTCGCCGTGTTTGCCGGACGAGAAGTCGTGGAAGAAGCCCTTGTCGTCATTGACGAAGAAGGACGGCGACTTCTCCTTCGAGAAGGGCGACAGGCCGACATATTCCCGCCCCTGCCGCTTGAGCTTCACCGTCCGCCCGATCACGTCGGACGGGCGAAGGCGGGCCTTCAGTTCATCGATGAATCTTTCGTCGAAACGCACCGGGCGATCCATAAGCCTTGCGGCGCTTCACGTCGATGATCGGGCACGTCGATGATCGGAGAACGATCAGGCGGTTCGTCCGGGCATCCCCCGAAGTCCGAACGAACCGCCGCATCGCAGAAGGCGTAACCGCAGCGTCCCCCAACGCCTTGGCTTAACGAAGTCCTAACGCCTCGCGGACCTGCATCTGACGTGCAGACGCAGGATGTGTCGAGAGGGCGTCAGGCGCGGGCCGGCAGATCAAGGCGAGACTGTGTCTTTTGCGTCTCGGGCGGTTCGCCTCAGCCGCGACCGAAGGGCGCTACCTTGTTGGCGTCGTCGTGCCCGATATCGGCCGGTCCCAGGAATTCTATGCCGGATCTCAGGCACCAGTATCGAACAATCTCCTCCGGAGTCTGTCCGAAATCGGGATCGTTTGGCGTGACATCGGAAACACGTCCCAGGCGAATTCCGGCAACACGTCGGATCGACTCCTGCCCCGTCAAGTGAAACATCATCCGGTCGATCCGATAGGCGGCCTCCGACACCTCCTCCAGCATCAGGACGTGGCCCGACAAGTCGGGCTCCAGCGCCGTGCCGACCAGTTGGTCCAGGATGGTCAGGTTGAAGGCGACGGCGGGGCGCGGATCGATCGCCAGCGAGGGTTCGATCCAGTCGGTGCGTCCGGTCGTCAGCCAGGCCAGGGCGCCGCGCGCCGCCTCGTCGCGGCGCACCGCATCCGAGGCCATCGGGCCGTGGGCCAGATGTTCGAACCCGGCCCTGTACATTCCGGCCAGCAGGCTGCCGGCGTCGGAATAGCCCATATAGCGCTTCTTTCGGGCCACGGCGTTCAGGCGCGGAATGACCGACTCGGCGATGCGGCAGGATCCATAGCCGCCGCGCGCGAACCAGATCGCATCAATGCGCGGGTCATTGGCGAACTCGACGAAGGCGTCGGCCCGCGCCCGGTCGTCCCCGGCGAAATGGCCGTGTTTCAGGAAACAGGCGGGGTGGAAAACCACCGCCACATCCCCGTCGGGATGATGCTCGGCCATCCAGGCCTCGACGGTCTCGGCGCGCGCCTTCGAGAAGCGCGAACTGGCGCAGACGACGCCGATCTTGAAGGTGTTGCTCGTCACGTCCGTCTTCTTCGTCGAATATTGCGATCCTGCACTGGCGGACCGGCCCGATCCCCTGTTCTAAGGGGGCATGAACCAAGACGCCTCCTATTTCTTCTGCGGCATCGGCGGGTCGGGCATGCTGCCCCTGGCCCTGATCGTCCAGGCCCAGGGCCACCGTATCGAAGGTTCCGACCGCGCGCTGGACCAGGGCCGCACGCCCGAGAAGTTCGACTGGCTGCGCGCCCATGGCGTGACCCTGCATCCCCAGGACGGTTCCGGCGTGACCCGTTCAGCCCAGACCGTCGTGGCCACCGGTGCAATTGAAGACACCGTGCCCGACATAGGCGCCGCCCGCCGCGTCGGCGCCGTCATCAAGACCCGGCCCCAGCTGCTCAGCCAGCTGTTCAACGCCGCCCCGACCTCGGTCGGCGTCGCGGGCACCAGCGGCAAGTCCACCATCACCGGCATGATCGCCTGGATCCTGAGCCAGGCCGAACGCAACCCCACCGTCGTCAATGGGGCGGTGATGAAGAATTTCGCCGACGCCGACCATCCGTTCGCCAGCGCCCTGGTCGGCGCCTCCGACCTGTTCGTCGCCGAGGTGGACGAGTCCGACGGCTCCATCGCCGGCTATGACCCCACCGTCGCCGTCGTCTCCAACATCTCGCTGGATCACAAGTCGATGGAGGAGCTGCGCGACCTGTTCGGCGGCTTCACCGGCCGCGCGGCCACGGCGGTGCTGAACCTCGACAATCCCGAGACCGCCGCCCTGGTCCAGACGCTTCCGGCCGGGAAAGCGATCACCTTCGCCCTGGGCGAGGAAAAGGCCGACCTGTCCGCCTACGACCTTCAGCCGACGCCCACGGGCATGAAGTTCCGCCTGATGGAGGGCTGGAGCGAATATGACGTCGTCCTGAACGTCCCCGGCGCCCACAATGTCGCCAATGCGCTTGCGGCCCTGGGTGCGGTCAAGGCGCTGGACGTGCCGACGGGCCAGGCGGTCAAGGCGCTGGAGACCTTCGCCGGCATCCGTCGCCGGATGGAGGTGGTCGGGACGGTGAACGCCATCACCGTCATCGACGACTTCGCCCATAACCCGGACAAGATCGCCGCCACGCTCAAGACCCTGCACGCCTTCGACGGCCGCCTGCTGATCCTGTTCCAGCCCCACGGCTTCGGTCCGCTGAAACTGATGCGGCAGGAATTCATCGACGGTTTCGCCGGCCTGATGCGCGAGGACGACGTCCTTCTGATGCCCGAGCCGGTCTATTACGGCGGCACCACCGACCGCAGCGTCGGCTCAGAAGACATCGCCTCGGGCGTCCGCGCCGCCGGCCGTCAGGCGGAGGCCCTGCCGACCCGCGCCGAATGCGGCGACCGGATCGTGCAGATGGCGCAACCGGGCGACCGCATCATCGTCATGGGCGCCCGCGACGACACCCTGTCCAGCTTCGCGGTCGACCTGCTGGGCCGACTGGATCAGTCGGCCGGCTGATAGACCCGGACGTAGTCGACCTCCATCCGCTGCGGGAAGACGGCGTCGTCGACGCCCTCCTCGCCGCCCCAGGTTCCGCCCACGGCGACGTTCAGGATCAGGTGGAACGGCTTGTCGAACGGCCAGGTCTCCACATCGCCCGTCTGATCGTTGGCGAAGCGGTGGAAGGGCTGGTCGTCGATAAGGAAGACGATCTCGTCCGGCGTCCAGCGCACCTGATAGCGGTGAAAGGCGTCGCAGGCGTCCGCGACCTGGCGCGTCGCCGTGCTCTGGGTGCCCTTCACATGGTTGTAGGCCTCGGTGTGGATCGAGCCGTGCACCACGCCGGAGCGATGGCCGACATGCTCCATGATGTCGATCTCGCCGCCGATGGGCCAGCCGGCCGCCTTTTCGGGCAACATCCAGATGGCCGGCCAGCTGCCGCGTCCGCAAGGAATCTTGGCGCGGGTCTCGATGAAGCCGCGTGACCAGGCGGTGGTCGAGATCATCCGCGCCGAGGTGTAGGCCTGTCCGCCCCAGTCGGCCGGGGGCGGGTTGAGGGTCTCTCGCCGCGCCTCGATGATCAGGACGCCGTCCTCGATCCGGGCGTTCTCAGGCCGCGCGGCGGAATAGTACTGCAGCTCCTCGTTATACCAGCCGGTCTTGTTGGCCTGGGTGTCGTATCGCCACTTCGAGGCGTCAGGCAGGCCGTCGCCAGAGAATTCGTCGGACCAGGTCAGGGTGTACCCAGTCGGAGCGGCGGGCGTTTGCGGCAGGGTCGAAAGCGCCGCCGCCAGCAGCATGGAAATCATCGGTTCCTCCCTTTCGTTGCTCTATTGATGGCAGGAAGGCCCGGCGGGCGGCAGCCCTAATAGACGTCGCGGCGGTAACGACCGGTTTCGAGCAGGTCCAGCAGAGCCTCGGCGGCCAAGGCGGTCTCCAGCGCCGCATGAACGCCTGCGGCCATGCCCTCCAGACTGCCGCAGACATGGATGGTGGCGCCGCGACCGATCCAGTCGCGCAGTTCGTCCGCCGCCCCGGCGACCAGATCCTGCACATAGCGGCCGTCGCCCGCATCGCGCGAGAAGGCGCGATCCAGCCGACGCAGCACACCCGACTCCAGCCATCCCTGAAGCTCAGCGTCGAAGAAGGCGTCGTGCGCCCGCGTCCGCTCGCCGAACAACAGCCAGGCCCCGCCCCCGGCCGGGCTCCGCGCCTTCAGATGCGCCCGCAATCCCGCGATTCCCGTGCCGTTGCCGATCACGATCATCGGCGTCTCGTCCGCCGGCCCGTGAAAGCTGCGGTTGGTCCTCAGCCGCATGCCGATCTCGTCGCCGACCGCCAGATCCTGCGTCAGCCAGCCCGACGCCAGGCCCGGCGTCCCGTCGGGGCGGCGCATCAGGCGGATCAGGCACTCGACCCGCCCGTCCGACGGCAGGGAGGCGATGGAATATTCGCGCGCGCCGGGCGTGACCCCGTCCCGCTCCGGAAGGCCCACTTCCGCGATATCGCCCGCCGCCCAGTCCGGCGCGGACCCGACTGGTTCGAACGCGAGGTGATAGGCCGCCCCGCCCGGACTGCCCGGATTAACCAGGGTCCGCTCGACCAGCCGCCACGGATAGAAGGCCGCCGGCGCCCAGTCGGGCGCCGCGAGACGGCCGGTGATCTGGTTCAACTGGTGCTGCCAGCGGCGGATGGCCCCGGCCTCGCCGTTGTCGACCTCGACCAGGTCGAACAGGGGCTCGGCGCCCCACCGCCGCAGCCAGCCGTCCACCGCATGGCCGAAGCCGCAGAACTGGTCGTAGCTGCGGTCGCCCAGGGCCAGAAGGCCGAAGCGCAGGCCCGCCAGATCCGCCCCCTGCCCCATGGTCTTGCGCACGAACCGCGCCGCCGCGTCGGGCGGATCGCCCTCGCCCGTCGTGGACACGATCAGCAAGGCCCGGCCTGCGGCCTTCAGCGTCGCGCTGTCCAGATCGGCGAAGGACAAAACCCGCGCCCCCACCCCGCCGTCCTGCAGGGCCCTGGCCGTCATCCAGGCCAGTTGCTCGGCGAAACCCGTCTGGCTGACGAAGGCGACCAGCACGCTCTCGCCGACTCCGGCCATGGCGTCCGATTGGGCGCGCGCCGCCGCCTTCGCCCGGCGTTCGCGCCAGACGATGAAGCCGGTCAGGACCAACCACAGGACCGTCGCTCCGACGGCCCACAGCCAACGCGCCGGCTCGTGCGTCACCCCGGCCCCTCCAGGGCGGGGTCGTCCATCATGGCGGCGAAGACGGGCGTCATCCGTTCGACCAGGCCGCGCTCGGTCCGCTCGACGAAATGGGCGGCCAGGCCGACCGCCTCGGCATAGTCGGGCCCCTCGAACGGCCCCATGACCGTCAGGGCCGTGGCGTAGGCGTCGGCCTTCATGGCCGAGGCGTGCAGCACCGTCACCGACGCCAGGGCGTTGCTCACCGGCCGCCCGGTCGATCCGTCCAGCGTATGCGGATACAGGCGGCCGTTATGTTCGAAGGCGCGGCGATAGTCGCCGCTGGTCGCCATGGCCATGTCGTACAGGGCCGCCACGGTGCGCGGCGCCGGCGATCCTGCGACCCGCTCGATCTCGACCCACCAGGGCTGGGCGTCGGGCTTGACGCCGCGCCCCTTCAACTCGCCGCCGATCTCCACCAGGTGCGAGGTCGCCCCCATGGCCGTCAACCGGTCCGAGACCCGGTCCACCGCATGCCCCTTGGCGATGCCGGAGACGTCCAGCCTCATGCCGCCCAGCTGCATGACCGCGCGCGCCTCGCGGTTCAGCCGCAGCTTTTGCCAACCGGACAATTTCAGCGCCGCCTCGACCTCTTCGTCCGAGGGCACGGGCAGCAGGGGCGAACGCGGTCCGGGCGGGCCGAATCCCCACAGGTCGACCAGGGCGCCCAGGGTCGGATCGACCGCGCCGTTCGTCTCGTCGCCCAGGTCCATGGCGGCGTCCAGAAGGTCCCAGAAGGGCTGGGACACCGCCCACACTCCTTCGGGAGCGGCGTTGAAGCGGCTGATCTCGCTGGACGGCTCCCACGGGCTGAAGACGGCGATCACCGCCGCCAGTTCTTCCTCCACGGCCGCCTGGACCGCCGTCTCGCTCAGGCCCGGCGGGCCGATCACCCGCGCGCTCCAGGTCGTTCCCATGGTCGGGCCGCCCAGCGACAGGATGCGGTCGCCGGGCGGACGGGGCGGAACCCCGTCCATCGGCGGAATCAGCACCCGGTTGTCGGCCCGATCCGCAAGCGGAACCGGGTCGCCGAGCGTGACCGTGGGCGGGGCGGCGCGGGATCCGCGCGAGAAGGGAGTGTCGGACATGCCCGTGGCTTAGGGCAGGACTTCCATCACCGCCACATAGCTGGCGTTCGAGCCCAGCGCCTCGCCCTGGGCCGGCGCGCGGACCGAGGCGTTCAGCCAGTACATGCCGGCTTCCGGCCAGGTGACGGTGAAGGCGCCGTCGGCGCCGGTCTTGACCGTCATCTCCTCGGGATTGTCGCGATAGCGCAGGCCGCCACGCGCGATGGTCACGTCCAGATCCGCGGCCGGCTGACCGTCCTTGACCAGTTTGAAGGTCGCGGCCTCGCCGGCGACCAGGTCATTGGGATGGGTGACGGGGATCAGTTCCAGACCCTCGCCCGTCGTCTTGAACACGGTCTCGGTCGGGTTGTTCAGGGTGACGAAGGTTTCGATCCGGCTGGCGGTGCGGGTCGCCTGCACCTCGGTCGCGTCGGCGGGCAGGGCCGCCGGATATTCTGCCGCCGAACCGCGCCAGCGCTTCTGTTCGCCGTTCAGCTTGTAGCTGGCCATCACGCCGCCCATGACATTGGCGACCTTGTAGGTGCCGTTCTGCGTCAGATGGACGTCGAAGGTGGTGCGGTACTGGCCCTGCATCAGGTGCTCGGGCTGAACGGTCGAACCGTCCGGCGCCGTCACCACCAGGCCGTTCATCCGCATAGCGGCGTGGTCGGGGATGAAGACCCCGTTCGACATGCCGGCGTCGAAGCCGACCCAGGCGTCATTGCCCGACAGGCTGGTCGAGGTCGGCGCCATCCAGGCGCGGTGGGCCTGGGCGGCCATCGGCGCGGCCAGGGCGGCGGCGAAGGCCAGAAGCGTGATCGTCTTTTTCATGGGTCTGTTCCTCAGCGAGAGACGGTGACGCGCACGGCGCCCAGTTCGGTGGAGCCGGAAGCATTGGCGGTATTGGCGCCGCCCCAGCGGAAGGGCACGCGCACGACCTCGCGGCCGCCCAGTTCGCGGGCCGCCTCGACAACGACGGTGTACTGGCCCGGCTGCAGGCCGCGCAGGCGGGCGGCGGGGACGGTGATGGTCTGGCGCCCCGGCGCGCGGGTGGCGCCCGACACCCCGTCGGCCGGCAGGCTCATGGCCCGGCCGCCCTTGCGCCACCAGGTGCGCAGGTCCTTCAGCCAGTCCTTGCCGTCGCCCTCGTTGTTGCGGGTCTGCTGGTACCAGACCGCCAGGGTCTGGACCGCTGTCTGATCCGGCCGTTCGATCCACACCGCCACATAGGGTCGATGATAGGAGGCGGTGTTCAGACGCGGCACATCGACCGTGACCGACAGGTCCGCAGCCAGGGCGGGCGCGGCGGCGGCCAGGCCGACGGTGGTGACGACGATGGGGAGAAGGCGCATCCGGGACACTCTCAGCGAAGTTCAGCTCAATGAATGAAGATCAGGGCGATGACGACGGGCACGAGCAGCCCCAGGGCCGCCAGCGGCCAGGTGGAGGGCCGCCCCTTGGCGTGCAGCCACATCAGCCCCAGCCCCGTCAGGGCGAAGATCAGGCAGGCGACGGCGAAGACGTCGATGAACCAGAACCAGACCGCCCCGGCGTTGCGCCCCTTGTGCAGGTCGTTGAGGTAGGCGATCCATCCCCGCGTCGTCTTCTCGTGCAACACATCACCCGTTGAACGGTCGATGGTCACCCATCCGTCGCCGCCGGGCGTGGGCAGGGCCACATAGATTTCCTCGGCCGTGGTTTCGGTCGGCTTGCCGGCGATCTCGGCCTTCAGCGTCTGCGCCGACCAGCGGGCGACGGCGTCGGGGACGGGATCGGTCGTCTCCTCGGGGAAGTCGGCCAGACGCGCCGCCAGGGGCGCCGGAAGGGCCGCCGTCTGTTCGACCGTCACCGGATCGGCGGGGATCGAGGCCGCGTGGTTCAGGGTGACGCCGGTGATCGCGAACAGGATCAGTCCGACCAGACTGACCGCCGCCGAAATCCAGTGCCAGGAATGCAGCTGTTTCAGCCAGAAGGACCGCGCGCCGTTCAGCGCCGCCTTCGGCTTCTTCGAGTCCTTGGCGGGGAGCTCGGCCTGAGGGTGTGCGGCGCGTTCGGTCACAAGTTGGCTGTGCCACTGTTGCGAACCGTTTTCAATAGCAGTCCGTGCGACGAAATCGCCGCAGAGATCGTCAGTAGCTGAATCTCACCCCGGCCCGCACCGTGCGCGGCGGGGCGTAGCCGGCGACGTCGGTCCCGGTCATCGACACCTCGACCTCTTCATCAAAGGCGTTGTCCAGGGCGGCCCAGACCATGACGCCTTCGCGCGCCGCCCACTCCGCCCGGGCGTCCAGGGTCACGGCGGGGTCCAGGGTCCGGCTGTTCAGGTCATCGTCGAACCGCGCCGATTCATACCGCGCCGCCAGGCCCAGGGTCAGGCGCTGCGTCGCCCGCCAGTCCAGACCCGCGGTCGCGCTCCATTCCGGCGCCTGGGCCGGACGCAGGCCGGTCAGCTGCGGCGCCGCCGTCCCGCCGTCCATCTCGGCGTCGGTCCAGGACAGGGCCGCGTTCAGCGACACGGCCTCGGTCGCCTGGATGGACCCGTTCAGCTCGACGCCCCAGGCCTCGATGGTCCCGGCGTTCTGGCGCTGGCGCAGCACCCCGCCGGCGGGCACGAAGCCCGCGCGGGGGAAGGTCCCCGGCCCCTCGCCGATGGTGACATTGACGATGGCGTCCTCGATCTCGTTCCAGAAGACCGTCGCCCCCCAGGCGATCCCGTCCCGGTCGTAGGCCAGGCCCGTCTCGATGCCGCGCAGGGTCTCGGGCTCCAGCGCCGAATTGGCCTCGGTGATGTCGTTGCCCACCCGGAACGGCCGGTGCAGTTCATTCAGCGTCGCCGGCCGGAAACCGGAATAGGCCGCCGCCCGCCAGGCGTAGCCCGCGCCCAGCAGACGGCTCAGATCGCGTCGCGCCGCCAGACGGGCGCTAAACACCTCGCCCGACCGGTCTTCGTCCATCTCGTCCAGGATCGGCGCGCCGGTCGCCAGGGTGTATTCGTAGCGGAAGCCCGCCTCGTTCTTCCAATGGTCGTAGCGCACCCCGCCCGCGATCAACCAGTCCCCGTCGGTCCAGGACCCGTCCACATAACCGCCGGCCACCGAGGTCTCGCCACCCGCCCGACGCCCGCGCGCAAAGCCCGCGCCGGTGGGATTGCTGAAGAATTCGTTGGTCGCCCCCTCGTTGAACCGAACGTCGGCCCCGACCTCCCATTCCAGCCGCCCGCCGGCGACGTCGGCGGTGCGGCGGCGCAGGGCCGCGTTCACCCCCCAGCCCGTGGCGGGGGTCTTGTACTGACTGTTGGCCGGCGTCGTCGTCGACCGATCCGCCGCCACCGAGGCCGAGCTGTTGGCGAAATTGCTCTCGATCCGCCAGGCCTGCAGCCGCCAGCCGTAGCCGTCGACGGGCGGCGCCTTGGCCGCCGTGGCGCTCAGGCTGTGGCCGCTGGCGTTGGACCGGGCGTTCAGCAGGCCGGACCCGCGATCCTCCTCCCAGGTCGCCGCCCGCAGCGACAGGTTCGCCCCTTGCAGGTTCACCCCGTCCAGCGGCGCATCGACCCGCAGGGCCGCGCTGTGGCTGTCCAGGTCCAGCGGCCTGTCCGCCGCCCCCGCCGCCGGCCCGCGCACCGGCGTATAGCCGTCGCTGGTCTCGTACAGACCCGACAAGGTCACGCCGAACAGCCCCATCTGGGTCGAGCCGGAGCCCGCGACCCTGGCCCCGCCGCGCTCGGCGACCGACAGGTCCAGCACCCCGCCGCTGTCCCGTTCCGTCAGGCCGATGACCCCGGTCAGGGCGCCGGCGCCATAGGGCCCCGCCCCCGCGCCGCGCACGATATCCACCCGCTCCAGCGCTTCCGGCGCGACCTGGGACCAGATCACCCAGCCCCCGAACGGATCGTTCAGAGGAACCCCGTCCAGCGTGACCAGGGTCCGCCCCGCGCCCGACGGCGCGATGGCTCGTAGCGAAATCCCCTGGGTCGTCGGATTGGCGGCCAGGCTGGAGGTGCGGCGGAACAGGGACACGGCCGGCACGGTTCGCAGGGCCTCGTCCAGACGGGCGGACCGCTCCAGCACCCTCTCGTCCAGCCGCACCACCGAAAAGGCGGCGTCGGCGGCGGCGGGCGGCAGGCGGGCGGCCGTCACCGTGATTTCGGAAAGTCGGGCGGGCGGTGCGGGGGGAGCGTCTTGGAACATCCCCGTCACAATAGACCAGCTTCGCCTTGGTTCACCCCTGCGACCTTATAACCTCGATCGAGGCCTCGAGGTCACAGGTGAAGGCGGCGTCAAACCTCGGACCAGCGCCGCAGCAGGTTGTGATAAACCCCGGTCAGCTCGATCACCGCCTGATCCTTCGGTCCCTTCTCGCTCGCCACGCGCTGGGTCGCGACGTCCAGCCGGAACAGCATCTCGCGGTCGCCGTCGTCGCGGATCAGGCTCTGCATCCACATGAAGGACGAGACCCGCGCCCCGCGCGTCACCGGCATGACCTTGTGCAGGCTCTTGGACGGATACAGCACCAGATCCCCGGCCGGCAGCTTGACCGACTGCGGGCCGTACATCTCCTCGATGATCAGCTCCCCGCCGTCGTAGTCCTCGGGTTCGGACAGGAACAGGGTCGCCGACAGGTCGCTGCGGATCCGGATCGAACCACCGCCGCGCTGTTGGCGGATGGCGTTGTCCACGTGCAGCCCGAACTCGCCGCCGCCCTCATAGCGGTTGAACAGGGGCGGAAAGATCGTGTGCGGCAGGGCGGCGGCCACAAACATCGGATTGGCGTTCAGCGCCTGGACGATCAGGGCCGAGACCTCCTTCGCCACGTCCGAGTCTTCCGGCAGTTGCTGGTTCCGCTTCGCCGTCGCCGACTGGTGGCCCGAAGTCATATTGCCGTCGGCCCAGGGGCCGGCGTCCAGCCGCTCGCGCAGGACCTTCACTTCGGCCTTGGAAAAGACTTCGGGGATCTGGAGCAGCACGGTCGGGTCTCGCTCGAAAAGAAAAGACGGCCCCGCCGGAAGGACGGGGCCGCCAGATATAGGCCGGTGATCGTGGCCTTTAGAAGCGCAGGTTCAGCGCCAGGATCGCCTGCCGCCCCGGAGCGGGGTCGGCATGGTGAACCCCGTTGGTCCGCATGATGTATTCCTCATCCGTGGCGTTCTTGACGTTCAGCTGCAGGCTGGCGCGATCGGTCACGTCATAGGAGGCGAACAGGTCCAGGCGGGTGTAGCTGGGCGCATAGACGGCGGCCGAACCCCCGCCGGCCCCGCCCTGGTTTCCGCCGAACCGGTCGTCCACATAATAGACCCCGCCGCCCAGGCTCAGCTTGGGCAGGACGCGATAGGTGGTGAACAGGCTGAAGCTGTTCTTGGGCGTATTGGCCAGCGGATCGCCTTCGAAGGCGCTCGGAACAGGCGCGCCGTTCACGATGGTGACGGCGCCCCGAACCAGCTCGGAGTCCATATAGGTATAGCCGCCGAACACGGTCCAGGCCGGCGTGACGCTGCCCGAGAAGCCGAGCTCCAGCCCTTCGACCTTGACCTCGCCGACCTGAGCGTACCGGTCGGTGTCGACCAGCACTTGCGCGTTCTTGCGCGTCGTCTGGAACAGGGCGCCGCTGAGGGTCAGCCGCTGGCCGAACAGTTCGGCCTTGGCGCCGATCTCATAGTTCTCGGTGTCTTCCGGATCGAGGAGCTGGCCCGACAGATTGCCGCTGCCCTCGCCGCCGCTCGCGCCGTTCTGGTCGCCGCCGGACACGGTGGGCGGCGTCGAGGAGGTGGCGTAGGACGCATAGACGCTGGTGTTGGAGGTGGGCTTGTACACTAGGCCGACCTGATAGTTGACGAAGTCCCACTCGCCCTCGTGGAAGGTCGGCGTGGCGGCGCCGCGGGCGATGGACGTGCCTTCGGTCTCGTAACGGTCGTAGCGCAGGCCCAGGTTCAGCAACCACTTCGGCCCAAAGGCGATGGAGTCGGCGCCATAGACGCCCCAGCTGGTGGTGTTGGAGTGGGTTTCGGCTCCGCGCGCGATCGAGCCGGTCCACGGATCGTTCGGATTGGGATCATAGACCGGCGTGCAGTCGAAGCCGGTCAGGCCGGTCGGACAGGCCGAGCCGCTGGTGGTGGTGACGGTGTAGGAGGCGTTGCGGTTGATCTCGCGCGAATATTCCACGCCCAGGTCGAAATCATGCTTCAGCCCGCCCGTGGTGAAACTGCCGTACAGGTCAGTGACATTGGCGAAGGTCTCGGCCGGGTTCCAGCGCGACTTCAGACCCCGCTTCATCCACCAGGTGTCGCCGACCAGAACCGCCGTGCCGCCGTCGCCCGGATTGGTCAGCACATAGTCGTTCAGCGTTTCGGAATAGCGGGTCAGGTTGCGCAGGGTCAGGGTGTCGCTGAACTTGTGCTCCAGCTTGACCGTCACGCTGTCGACCTCGTTGCGCATGTAGTCGCGCGCCTTCAGGCCGTAGAAGGTGTCGTAGGGCACGTTCAGGATCCGGCTGTCCGTCGTCTTGATCGCCCAGTTGTTGTCCAGCTTTCGGTCCAGCGGAATCCCGTAGTCCGGCATCGAGTCGGCGGTCAGGTGGTAGTAGTTGATCGTGGCCGAGGTGTCGGTTCCCAGGCCGACGCCCAGGGCCATGGCCAGGCCGTACTTCTCGAAGTCCACCGCGTTCCGGCCCGGAACATCGCCCTCGGTCGCCATCAGGTTCAGACGGAACGCGCTGGTGTCGTTCAGGCGCCAGTTGCCGTCCACGGTGGCGCGGTAATAGCTGTCCGTGCCGGCGCCGAGGCTGGCGCTGACGGCGTCGGCCAGGCGCGGCTGCTTGGAGCTGAGGTTGATGCTGCCGCCGCCCGAGCCGCGACCCGAATAGACGGAATCGGCGCCCTTGATGACCTCGACCTGCTCCAGGTCGAAGACCTCGCGCTGCTGGCCGCCCGCGTCGCGCACGCCGTCGACGAAGATGTTGTTGCCCGACGACTGGCCCCGGATGAAGGGCCGGTCGGCCAGCGGCTGGCCGCCTTCGCCCGCGCCGAAGGTGATGCCGGGCGAGTTGCGCAGCAGGTCTTCCAGCGAGGTCGCCGCCGTCTGGGTGATGACCTGCTCCGGGATGATCGTCACCGAGCGGGGCGTGTCCAGCAGGGGCGCCACGAACTCGGGGCTTTCCGGCTGACGCTTCTTCAGTTGGCCGTTGACGTCGATCGTGCCGAGATTGGCCGGCTGCTGTTGCTGATCGGCGGTGACGATCACGCCGCCCTCGGACGTTACATCGGCGGCCAGGGCCGGCGCGGCGACCAGCATGCCGGCGGCGCTGGAGGCGAACAGAAGCGATCGGAGCGCGGCGGCGCGGGACTCGGACATATTGAGGCGACCTTTTGGCCTGATTTTGCGATGCGGTCGCAATAGCCAGCTTAACAAGTTCGCACAAGAGGAATTGCGACTTAATCGCAGACGCACGGTTGCCTTGACGGGGGCGCGCTGTGGCGGTGGTCGCCCGCCCTTCGCTAGACGGCCTGAGACGGCGGCGGGACCGCCCCTGGCTCAGATGACGATGCTCATGTTCCGCATCGGCGGCGACAGGTCCAGGTCCAGCCAGGTGGGATCGGGCATGGCCTTGTGGGCCGAGGCCAGGGCTTCCGACCAGCGCCGGCCCAGGTCGCGGAAATAGGGATCGTCGACGTCGATCCGGCGCTCCATCCCCGTCAGGTGGTCGCGGGGAATGACGATCAGGTCCAGCGGCGGCCCCACGGCGATGTTCGAGCGAATCGTCGAATCGAACGAGATCAGCCCCAGTTTGACCGCCTCGGACAGGGGGGTGGAATTGTGCAGCGCGCGATCCAGGATCGGCTTGCCGTACTTCAGCTCACCGATCTGCAGATAGGGGGTGTCCGGCCCGCATTCGATGAAGTTGCCCTGCCCGTAGATCAGATACAGACCCATTTTTCCGCCGGCGATCTGGCCGCCCAGCAGCATGGAGGCGTTGACGTTCAGGGCGTCGGCGGTCGGCGAGGCGGGCGTGTTGATGGTGGCCCGCACCATGGCCAGGGCATGACCCAGGATCTGGGCGGCGCGGAACAGGGTCGGGGCGGTCTCCAGCGTCTCCAGCGCGGTCGAGTCGGGCAGTTTCACCCCCTCCGCCACCATGGCCAGGGCCGTCTGGGTGACCGACAGATTCCCGGCCGTCGCCACCGCCAGGATCCGCTCGCCGGTGGTCTTGAAGATATGCAGCTTGCGATAGGACGAGATGTTGTCCACGCCCGCATTGGTGCGGGTGTCGGCGATCATCGCCAACCCCTCGTCCACCAGCATGCCCACGCAATAGGTCACTTCGCTCTATCCGCTCCCGGTTCCGCGAATCGTTCGACGCTAGCAGATTCCCCGGCCATGGCGATCACGACCATCCCCTGGATTGATGTTGCTGCTGACTCTGTTGCACAGGCCGCACATGCAGGGCGACCGTCAGCGTCCCGATCCCGCCGCCGTAGCTGGTGCCCCGGATCGGCGTCGCGCCCAGGGCGTCCAGGCCCGTGGCGATGCGGACATAGTTGTCGGTCGGACAGATTCCGTTGGCCGCATCGAACCCGACCCAGCCCAGCCCCTCTATCCAGGCCTCGGCCCAGGCGTGGGCGGCGTCCTGGTCATGCTGTCCGTCCGAGCGGTTCAGATGGCCCGAGACATAGCGGGCCGGCACGCCCAGCGTCCGGGCGCAGGCGATGAAGATCTGCGCGTGGTCCTGGCAGACCCCGCGCCGGATGGCGAAGGCCTCCGCCGCCGTATGGGTCGCAGACGTGGCGCCGACCTCGAAGGCCACCCCGCCGTGGATCGCCCCCATCAGCCGGTGCATCCGCTCCAGCGGCGCGCCCTCGCCGATCTCCCTGGCGAAATCGACCAGGGCCGCGTCCGCCTCGGTCAGGCGGGTGTCGCGCAGATAGACGCCGGGCTGCAGCCGCTCGTTCTGGCCCCGGATCACCCCGCCGGTGTCCATGGTCGAAACCTCGCCCGTCACCCGGATGGTCAGGGCGTCGGTCGGGCGCTCGGTATAGAGGCTGTGAACGATATTGCCGAAGGCGTCCTCGCTGCGTCGCAGCCGCGCATCCACGTCGGTCTCGATGCGCCATTCGCGCACCTGCTGGCTCTCGCAGGACCGGGGCGTCAGCCGCAGCATCTGCACGATGAACCGCGCCGGCCGGGCGTAGGCGTAGCGGGTGGAGTGGTCGATCCGTATCCGCATGGTCAGACCAGATACTGTTCGTGGATGGCGGCGGCCAGGGCGTTGTTCTGGTTCAGGAAACCCTGGATGTATTCGTGCAGGCCCGACTGGAAGATATCCTCGATCTTGGCCTCGTTGAACTGGGTCAGACGGTTGGACGCCAGCCGCTGGGCCGGTCCACGCCGGCCGTAATCGGTGGCCAGCTTCTCCAGATAGCTGACGATCATTCCCTGGCAGCTGGCCAGCGAGCGCGGCATCTGCCGGTTCAGCACCAGCAGGTCCGCCACCAGCCAGGGGCGCACGCTCTCGCGGTAGACCCAGCGATAGGCGGTCAGGGCCGAGACCTCGCGCAGCAGAGTGGTCCACTGGAAATAGTCCAGCTGTCCGCCCACCCGTTCGCCGGGCGGCAGCAGCAGATGGTATTTCACGTCCAGCAGGCGGGCGGTGTTGTCGGCCCGCTCGATCGCCATGCCCAGCCGCAGGAACCAGTAGGCGTCGTTGCGCAACATGGTCCGCGACGAGGCCCCTTCCACCGCCAGCGACGTCGACTTCACGAAGTCGAGGAAGTTGGTGAAATCATCCCGCTTGGTCGGCTCGCCCAGTTCGTTCAGCCCGTTCCAGGCCCCGTTGATCGCCTCCCACAGCTCGATGGTCAGGGCGGTTCGCACCGAACGGGCGTTGGTCCGCGCCTTGGTGATGCAGGCCTTGATCGAGGTCGAATTGTCGTAGCCGAAGGCCAGATATTCCCGGACCGACTTTTCCGAGATCATTCGGCCCGAAGCGTCGAACCCGCTCTTGACCCCCGACGAGGCGATGGCGCCCGCCCAGGCCGTGACCGTGGCCTGGTCCTTGGCCGGCAGGGCGGCCAGGCGGATCGCCGCCTCCAGGATGCGCGCGAGAAAGTCCGCCCGCTCCATATAGCGGCCGGTCCAGTACAGGCTGTCTGCGGTGCGAGAGAGCATCTATTCCTCCCCCGACGGGGGAGGATTTTCGTCCGCTTAAACATCCAGCACCCAGGTGTCCTTGGTTCCGCCGCCCTGGCTGGAGTTGACCACCAGCGACCCCTCCTTCAGCGCCACCCGCGTCAGACCGCCGGGCGCGACCCTCACCCCCGCCGGACTGGACAGGACGAACGGCCGCAGATCGACGTGCCGCGGCGACAGGGCGCCGCCGTTCAGGGTCGGGGCCGTCGACAGGCTCAGCGTCGGCTGGGCGATGAAGTCGTCGGGATCGGCGATCAGCTTGGCCCGGAAGGCCTCGATCTCGGCCTTGGTCGAGGTCGGCCCCACCAGCATGCCGTAACCGCCCGATCCGCCGACTTCCTTGACGACCAGCTCGTCCAGCCTGCCCAGCACCTCTTTCAGCGCGTCCGCCTCGCGGCAGCGCCAGGTCGGCACATTCTTCAGGATGGCGTCCTCGCCGGTGAAGAAGCGGATGATCTCGGGCATATAGGTATAGACGGCCTTGTCGTCGGCCACCCCCGTCCCGACCGCATTGGCCAGGGTCACACGACCGGCGAAATAGGCCGACATCAGCCCCGGCACCCCGACCGCCGAGTCCGGCATGAAGGTCAGGGGGTCGATGAAGTCGTCGTCGATGCGGCGATAGATGACGTCGACCCGCTTGGGACCCTCGGTCGTGCGCATATAGACGGTGTCGTCATTGACGAAGAGATCCCCGCCCTCGACCAGCTCCACCCCCAGCTTGTCGGCCAGGAAACTGTGCTCGTAATAGGCCGAGTTGAACGGGCCCGGCGTCAGCACCACGATGGTCGGATCCTCGCCCGCCCCCGACGGCGCCGAGGCCTGGAGCGAGCGCAGCAGCATGTCGGTATAGATCTCGACCGGCCGCACCGCATGTTCGGCGAACAGGTCGGGGAACAGCCGCATCATCATCTCGCGGTTCTCCAGCATATAGGAGACCCCCGAGGGCGTGCGGACATTGTCCTCCAGCACATAGAAGCCGTCCTCGCCGGTGCGGACCAGATCGACCCCGGCGATATGGCACCAGACGTCGCCCGGCGGCCGGCGACCCTGCATCTCGGGCCGATAGTGCGGGTTGGTCAGGATCAGGTCGGCGGGCACGATCCCGGCGCGGATACAGTCCTGCGGCCCGTAGATGTCCTTCAGGAAGGCGTTGATGGCGGTGACCCGCTGCTTCAGCCCCTTTTCCAGCCCGCCCCATTCGTCGGCGCCGATGATGCGCGGGACGACATCGAACGGGATCAGCCGCTCGTTGGATTCCTCGTCGCCATAGACGGCGAAGGTCACGCCCATACGGCGGAAGAACAGCTCGGCCTGGCGCGAGCGCGCCTGCAGCAGATCCGGCGGGGCGTTTTCCAGCCAGGCCGCCAGGGTCTTGTAGCTGTCGCGGATCGTCCCCGATCCGCCGCCGTTCATTTCGTCGAAAGCTCTCGTCATTCGCCCCCGCCGCGTTGAGTTCGCAGCTTGATCGCTACCCAACGAAAAGCGCAACAGTTTTGTTGCACTGCGGCGACGACGAAGCGGCGGGGCGCCTCTCCCTCCCCCAGCGGGGGAGGGGGGCTGAGCCGAAGGCGAAGCCGGGTGGGGGCGGCAGGGCGACACGGGACATATCTCGCGAAGCAGAACCAGTGCGACCTTGCTTGGCCGCCCCCACCCGGTCGCTCCGCGACCGCCCTCTCCCCCCGCAGGGGGAGGGAGAAGGCCTGTGTCAGACCCCCACCGCCTTCATCGACACCGCCTGATCCGCCAGCTTCGCCACATCCACCGGCGTCGCCTTCCCGATCAGCTGTTTCCCGGCCATGAACTCCGGCGGCGCATTGACCGCCTCGACACAGACCACCCGGTCGCCGTTCAGGTGGAACACCGCAAATCCCCCCGCCGTCGGGTCGCCCCGCACCACCTGACGGTCCGCATCGAACGGCAGGCCGGCGATCTGAAGCTTGAAGTCGTACTGATCGGACCAGAACCACGGGACCTCCGGCGCCGGTCCCGGCCGCCCGACGATGGCCGCCGCCGCCTGTTTCGCCTGTTCCAGCGCATTGGGCACGCTCTCCAGCCGGTGCGAGACGCCGCCGTGCACCGGAATCGGCCGCCGCGTCATGTCGCCGACGGCGAAGATGGCCGGGTCGCTGGTCCGCGCCTGATCGTCCACCACCACCCCGTCGTCGCAGCGCAGGCCCGCCGACCGCGCCAGGCTTTCACACGCCAGCGCCCCGACCCCGACCAGCACCGCATCCGCCTGCACCACCGATCCGTCCGCCAGCGTCACGCCGTCATGGGCCACCGCGACCACCTCGGCCCCGGTCATGATCTCGACCCCGTGTGCCCGATGCTGAGCGGTGAAAAAGGCCGACAGGGTCTCCGACGCCACCCGCGCCAGTACGCGCGGCGCCCGCTCGATCACCACCGCCTCGGCCCCCAGGGCCCGGGCCGAAGCCGCCGCCTCCAACCCCACATAGCCGCCGCCGACCACCGCCAACCGCTTGCCCGGTCCCAGCACGGCCTTCAGCCGTTCCGCGTCCTTCAGCGTCCGCAGCTCCAGCAGATCAGGATGATCCCCGCCCGGCACAGGCAGTTTCCGCGCCGTCGATCCCGTCGCCAGCACCAGGACGTCATAGACCTCGCTCGAACCGTCGTGGAAGGCGACCGACTTCGCCTCCGGGTCCACCGACACTGCCACGGTCAAGGGCCGGAATGCGATCCCCTGCTCCTCATAGAAGCTCAGCGGCCGCAGCAGCAGCGCCTCCAGATCCGCCTCGCCCTTCAGCCAGGCCTTGGACAGGGGCGGCCGCTGATAGGGCGGCGCATCCTCCTCGCCCACCAGCACGATGGGGCCTTCATGGCCGTATTGCCGCAGAAAGGCCGCGACGGAGCCGCCGGCGTGCCCGGCGCCGATGATCAGGATCTTGGTCATGGGCGGACAGATAGAGCGGCGCGCGGGCGGGCGTAAGTCGTGAATGGTGAATCGTGAATCGTGACTGGAGCCCGCGCGCGCCCAATCACGAGTCACGACTCACGATTCACACCCCTTGACCGTTCCACTGTTACAGCATAGTGGAACGCGCATGACGACCCCGCCCGCCCGCGACGCCCTCCATGACGCCCTGCTGTCGATGCAGACGCGCGCCGAGATCGACGCCTTCCTCGCCGACCTCTGCACCCCGGCGGAACTGCGCGCCTTCGCCGAGCGCTGGCAGGTGGCGCGCCTGCTCGACGCCGGCGGCAAATCCTATCGCGAGATCGCGGCCGAGGCCCACGCCAGCCCCACCACCGTCGTCCGCGTCGCCCGTTATCTCAAAGACATGCCGCACCAGGGCTACCGCCTCGCCCTGGACCGCCTGAAGAACACGAACTGAGTATCCGAACATGAGCACCGCCCAGGGCCGGCTTCGCATCGCCGTCCAGAAATCCGGCCGTCTGGCCGACCGCAGCCTCGACCTGATCCGCGACGCGGGTCTGAAATGGGTCAAGGGCCACAACGATCTGCTCTATCGGGTCGAGAACTATCCGATCGACCTGCTGCGCGTCCGCGACGACGACATCCCCACCTTCGTGGCCGACGGCGTCTGCGACCTGGGGATCGTCGGCGAGAACGTGCTGGAGGAAGGCCGCAACGGCGGCCCCAATGCGTCTGTCGTCATGCCGCTTGGCTTCGGCCGCTGCACCCTGAAGATCGCCACCCCGCCGACCCTGGCCTATGACGGCCCGGCCTCGCTGGACGGGCTGCGCATCGCCACCTCCTATCCCAAGATCCTGCGCCGCTTCCTGGACGAGCGGGGGGTCAAGGCCGAGATCGTCGTCATGCGCGGCGCCGTCGAGGTCGCGCCCCGGCTGAAACTGGCCGCCGCCATCTGCGACCTGGTCTCGACCGGCGCGACGCTGGAGGCCAACGGCCTGGGCGCCAAGGAGACGGTGCTGGAAAGCCAGGCCGTCCTGATCCAGTCGCCCGTCGCCCCCGAGCCCGGCCTGCAGCACCTGCTGGACAGCGTCATCGAGCGGATGTCCGGCGTGGTGTCCTCGCAAGGTGCCAAATACGTCATGCTGAACGCCCCGCGTTCGGCGCTGGATGAGATCACCGCCATCCTGCCCGGCGCCGGTTCGCCCACCGTCATGCCCCTGTCGGGTCGCGACGACGCGGTCGCCGTCCACGCCGTCTGCCAGGAGGCCGTCTTCTGGGAGACGCTGGAGAAGCTGAAGGCCGCCGGCGCCTCGGCCATCCTGGTCCTGCCCATCGAGAAGATGATGTGATGAAACTGATCGACTGGTCTTCCCTCGACGCCGCCGGGAAAAAATCGGCCCTCGCCCGCCCGGCCCAGCGCACCGCCGGCGACGTCACGGACGTGGTCCGCACTATCCTGGACGACGTGCGCGCACGCGGCGGCGCGGCCGTCACCGACTGGTGCCTGAAACTGGACAAGGCCCCGCCCCGCCGTATCGCCATCACGCCCGAGGCCGTGGCCGAGGCCCGCAACGCCCTGCCCCCCGGCGACGTGCGCGCCCTGCGCATGGCGGCCGAGAATGTGCGCGTCTTCCACCAGGCGACCAAGCCGGAGGACACCCCCTTCATCGAGACCACCCCCGGCGTGCGCTCCAAACTGGCCTGGCGTCCCATCGCCTCGGCCGGCCTCTACATCCCCGGCGGCACCGCCCCCCTGTTCTCGTCCCTGCTGATGCTGGCCATTCCGGCCGGCGTCGCCGGCGTGGGCCAGCGCGTCGCCGTCACCCCGCCCGACAAATCCGGCGGCGTCCACCCCGCCATGATCCTGGCCGCCGTCGAGGCCGAGCTGGACGCCATCTGGCTGATGGGCGGCGCCCAGGCCATAGCCGGCCTGACCTTCGGCGTCGAACTGGAGGACGGCGTCATCCCCGCCTGCGACAAGCTGTTCGGCCCCGGCAACGCCTATGTCGCCGAAGCCAAGAAACAGGCCTCCGCCCTTCCCGGCGGCCCCGCCGTCGACATGCCCGCCGGCCCGTCCGAACTGATGGTCATCGTCGACCGCGACGCCGCGCCCGAGATCGCCGCCGCCGACCTGCTGAGCCAGGCCGAACACGACGCCGACGCCCAGGTCATCCTGGTCTCCACCAGCCGCGCCACCATCGACTACATCCTGTCGGAGGTTGAGGTTCAGGTCGCTGCGCTGCCGCGCGAAGCCATCGCCCGCGCCTCGCTGAACGAAGCCCGCGCCATCCTGGTCCGCGATCTCGACACCGCCTGCGAGGTCGCCAACCTTTATGGCCCCGAACACCTGGCGATCCAGGTGGACGATCCCGAGGCCCTGGTCCCGTCCATCAACGCCGCCGGCGCCGTCTTCGTCGGCCGGTTCGCGGCCGAGACCCTGGGCGACTACGCCGCCGGCCCCAGCCACGTCCTGCCGACCGACGGCGGCGCCCGCACCCTGGGCGGCGTCACCACCGCCAGCTTCATGACCACCATGTCGGTCCAGCTGGTCAGCGAGGCCGGCGCCCGCGCCCTGGCCCCCATCGCCGCCCGCTTAGCCCGGATGGAGGGGCTCGAAGCCCACGCCCGCGCCGCCGACCTGAGGGCTGAAGGATGAACGCGTCCGCATCATTCCTCCCCCGTTGGGGGAGGGGGACCGCGTCTTCGCGGTGGAGGGGGCCAACCCCAGACACCGGGCGCGGATCAGCCCCCTTCACCGCCTGCGGCGGTCCCCCTCCTCCAACGGGGGAGGATTTCAAATGACCCTGCCTGCCCCCTATCCCCCGCTGGTCTCCGGCGGCGAAGGCCTGGACCGCTATCCCGGCGAGCCTGCCGCCCTCGCCGCCCGCATGGCCGCGATCTACGCCGTGCCCGCCGACCAGGTTCTGCCGGTGCGCGGCCTGACCCACGGGCTGGAGCTGGCCTATCGCCTCGCCGCCCGCGACGGCGGCTCGGTCGAGGCGCCCAAGGCCGAGCCCTACAACAGTCTCGCCGCCATCTATCCGGCCAAGGGTGAACCCGCAGTGGTCGTCATCCGCGCCCTCGGCTCGCCCGAGGCCGTCGCCGAAATGGCCGCCCGCGTCGCCCCCGCCCTGCTGGTCGTGGACGAAGGCCTGATCGAGTTCTCCGACAGCGTCTCGGCCGCCACCGTCGTCGCCGATCAGCCGAACCTGGTCGTGCTACGCAGCCTGTCCCTGGCCTATGGCCTGGCCGGCGCCCGCGTCGGCGCCGCCATCGCCCAGGCCTCGACCCTGGCCCGCCTCGCCTCGGTGCTGGAGCCCTACGCCCTGCCCGAACCCCTGGTGCGATTGGCGCAACAGGCGCTGGACCCGTCGCGGATGATCGAGACCGCCGAGCGCATCGCCTCGGTCCGACGCGAGCGCGAGCGGATCGCCCGCGAGCTGGGCCGCCAGATGCCGGTCGAGCCCGGCGTCGGCCCCATCGTCATGGCCCGGCCCGAAGACCCCGCCGCCGCCCTGGCCGCCTTGGCCACCTATGGCGTCGCGGCCGACCTGTCCGGCGAGCGCCTGCGCCTGCCGGTCTCGATCAAGCCCGAGGTCAACGACCGGCTGCTGGCGGCCTTCGGCCTGACGCCCGCCAAACGCCGCCCCGCCCGCGTCGGCCAGGCCGTGCGCGACACGAAGGAGACCCGCATCGTCTGCGCCGTCGATCTGGACGCCCCCGGCCCGATCAAGATCGAGACCGGCGTCGGCTTCTTCGACCACATGCTGGAGCAGATCGCGGCCCACGGCGGCTTCTCCCTGCGCCTCCAGTGCGAGGGCGACCTGCACACCGACCCCCACCACACCATCGAGGACAGCGCCATCGCCCTGGGCCAGGCGCTGAAACAGGCGCTGGGCGAACGCAAGGGCATCGCCCGCTACGGCTTCGTTCTGCCGATGGACGAGGCCAATGCGACCGTCTCCATCGACCTGTCCGGCCGTCCCTATCCGCTGTTCGAGGGCACGTTCGACACCCCCTTCATCGGCGACTATCGCACCGACCTGACGGCCCACGTCTTCCGCTCCCTGGCCGAGGCCATGGGCGCCGCCGTACACATCTCGGTCACGGGCCAGGACGACCACCACAAGACCGAGGCCGTCTACAAGGCCTTCGGCCGCGCCCTGCGCCAGGCCATCCGGGTCGAGGGCGACGCGGTGCCGTCCACCAAGGGGGTGTTGTGACCGAGGTCGCCGTCATCGCCTATGGCGCCGGCAACGTCGCCTCGGTCCAGTTCGCGCTCGAGCGTCTGGGCGCGACCGTGCGCCTGACCGACGATCCCACCGTGATCGCCGAGGCCGAACGGGTCATCCTGCCCGGCGTCGGCGCGGCCGGTTACGCCATGAGCCGTCTGTCCGAACTGGGCCTGGTCGAACCGATCCGCGCCTTCCCCCGCCCCCTGCTAGGCGTCTGCCTGGGCCAGCAGTTGCTGTTCGAAGCCAGTCAGGAGGGCGACGGCGTCGATCTGCTGGGCTTCATCCCCGGCGCCGTGTCCCGGCTGGAGCCGGCGGGCGCCCTGCCTGTGCCGCATATGGGCTGGAGCCGGCTGACGCGCGACCGTGACGATCCGCTGCTGGAGGGGGTCGCCGACGGCGCCTACGCCTATTTCGTCCACGGCTATGTCTGTCCCGACGGCCCCGCCACCCTGGCCCGCGCCGACTATGGCGGCCCGGTGCCCGCCGTGGTCCGCGCCGCCAACCGCTGGGGCTGCCAGTTCCACCCCGAACGCTCGGCCGAGGCCGGCGCGACCATCCTCAGGAACTTCCTGGGCCTGCCCGAGGATCCATCATGCTGATCTATCCCGCCATCGACCTGAAGGACGGCGTCTGCGTGCGCCTGATGCACGGCAAGTTCGACCAGGTGACCCGCTATGACGAACAGCCGGCCACCCGTCTGAGCGCCTTCGCCGCAGAGGGGGCGGAATGGATCCACGTCGTCGATCTGGACGGCGCAGAGGCCGGCGAAGCCGTGCAGCACGCCCTGATCGGCGAACTGACAAAGGCCATCGACGTCAAGATCCAGTCCGGCGGCGGGGTGCGCAGCGCCAACGACGTCGCCAAACTGCTGGACTCGGGCGTCTCACGCGTCGTCGTCGGTTCGCTGGCGGTGACCCAGCCGAATGATGTCGCCGCCTGGCTGAAGGGGTTCGGCGCCGAGCACATCACCCTGGCCTTCGACGTCAAGATCGAGGACGGCGTGCCCGTGCCCGCCCTGAAGGGCTGGACCCAGTCATCGGGCGTCGATCTGTGGACCGCCCTCGACCGCTATCCCAAGGGACTCTTCAAACACCTGCTGGTCACCGACGTGGGCCGTGACGGCGCCATGACCGGCCCCAATCTGGAGCTTCTGGCCGAAATCCGCCGCCGTCGCCCGGATCTGGTGCTGCAAGCTTCCGGCGGGGTCTCGTCGCTGGACGACATCGCGGCGGTCAAGTCGCTGGGCTGCAACGGCGCCATCGTCGGCCGCGCCCTTTACGAGAACCGCTTCACCCTGCCCGACGCCATAGCGACGGCGGCATGACGGCCCAGTCTTCAGCCAGGAGGGCGGTCCAATGACCGCCCGGCGCATAATCCCCTGCCTGGACGTCAAGGACGGCCGGGTGGTCAAGGGCGTGAAGTTCGTGGGTCACACCGACATGGGCGACGCGGCGGAGCTGGCCGCCCGATACCGCGATGCGGGCGCCGACGAACTGGTCTTCTACGACATCACCGCCAGCCCCGAGGGCCGGACCCTGGACTATGGCTGGATCAAGGACATCGCCCGGCTGCTGGACATCCCCTTCTGCGTCGCCGGCGGCATCCGCAGCGTCGAACAGGCCGCCCGCTGCCTGGACCACGGCGCGGACAAGGTGTCGATCAACTCCCCCGCCCTGGAACGCCCCGAACTGATCGCCGAAATGGCCGCGCGGCTGGGCGGGCAGTGCGTCGTCGTCGGCGTCGACAGTCGTCTGGAAGACGGCGAATGGGTGGTCCACAAATACACCGGCGATCCCGATGCGCGCCGCCGCGCCGGCAAACGCACCCTGGACTGGCTGGACGAGGCGCAGGGCCTGGGCGCCGGCGAGATCGTGCTGAACTGCATCGACCAGGATGGGGTTCGACGCGGCTACGACATCGAACAGCTGTCCGCCGCCCGCGCGCGCCTGACCATCCCCCTGATCGCCTCGGGCGGCGCCGGCGCGCCCGAGCATTTCAAGGATGTGTTCAAACAGTCGGACGTCTCCGGCGCCCTGGCCGCCAGCGTCTTCCACACCGGCGCCATCGCCATCCCGGACCTCAAGGCCTATCTGGCGGGCGAAGGCCTGGAGATGCGGATATGATTCCTGACCCGCAATCCTCCCCCCTTGGGGGAGGGGGACCGCCGCGCCTCTTGCGCGGTGGTGGAGGGGGCTGGGCGCGCGGCCGGCGCCC
>NZ_JBWKNX010000016.1:0-96304 GCF_059415785.1 Brevundimonas sp. GW821-FHT10A07 | reverse complement strand
TGACGTCCATCCCGAACCTCAAAAGGGGGTCCCTATTGCACGCCGATAGGGGGTCCCTTTTAGACGCCGATTGACAGGCAAAGAAAAACCCGCTATCCTATTGGAATAGCGGGCTAAATCTTGGGTGCGGGAGTAGGATTTGAACCTACGACCTTCAGGTTATGAGCCTGACACCTAAGAACGTTTGGATGATTAGCTCACCGCCCGCAAAGGCTCAATATCAGCCAGTGCCTCGCGATTGGCGATCGCATCCCGCGACAGATCATGCTGCGCCTGCAGGTTCATCCAGAACTCCGGTGAGGTCCCGAACACCTTCCCCAGCCGCAGCGCCGTGTCAGCCGTCACGGCTCGCTGCTCCCGAACAAGCTGTTCGATCCGGCTGCGATCCTTGAGCCCCATCGCGCGCGCCAGCCCACCGGCCGACAGCTTGAAGGCGGGCAGATAGTCTTCCCTGAGGATCTCGCCCGGATGGGCCAGGGGAGCGGCAAAGGTCGTGTAATCACGAACTGTCATGGCGATCTCCGGGCTCTCGCCCTGGGGTGACGAGAGGTCCATGACCTCCCGGCTAAACTCAGTGGTAATCCACGAACTCCACGTTCTCCGGACCGGATGCGCCCCAAAAGAAGCAAATCCGGAATTGGTCGTTAACGCTGATCGACCACTGCCCTTCACGATTGTCGGTCAGCTGGTGGAGCCGGTTTCCCGGCGGATCTCTGAGGTCGGTCACGTCTGTCGCCGCATCCAGCACCTGGAGCTTTCGCCGAGCGCGCCTCAAGAGGTCGGCCGGAATGCCTTTCGGGCTTGCCCCCAAAAACACCGCCTCGGTCTGGCGATCCTTGAACGACTGAATCATCCTCCACGTCCATTGGCGCTGGCGACCATGTAGCGCCAAACACTACGCATTGCAATGATTTTGTAGCGTTTGGCACTACACATGATCCACGCCCTCGGCGGGTCGTCGCAGAAGCGTCTCAGCGACATTCCGACTGATGCGGTCGGCGGCCGCGCGGATCGGGTCGTCGGCCAGGTGGGCGTATCGGCTGGTGGTCACGACATGGGCGTGCCCGAGCAGCTTGCCGATCAAGGGTAAACCCTCCCCGGACGCCAGACCCGCGCTCGCGAAGCTGTGGCGCAGGTCGTGGATGCGGACATCGTCGAGCCCCGCCTTTTTGCGGATACAGACCCAGGCCCAGTCCAGATTGGCGATCGGCTGATCCGGCCGACGACGGTCGGGAAACAGATAGATGCTCCCGTTAGGCTTGAGCGCCGCGACCAGTTCCAGGGCGGCAATCCCGAGCCGAATGATCTTGGGCCCGGTCTTCGAATCCCGAAGGCGGAGCAGGCCGCGCTCCAGATCCAGCTCCGACCATCTCAGACGCGCGATCTCGTTCTTGCGCGCACCGGTCAACGCCAGCAGCCGCAGGATCGCGATATGCCGAGGGTCGCCGCCGTCCTTTTCCAGCTCGGAGAGGACATCCCCCAAACGCCCGAGTTCCGCCGGCGACAGGAAGCGATCTCTCCGATTGTCTCGATAGCGTTTCACGCCTCGAACGGGGCTCTGCGTGATGAAGCCATACTCGACCGCGAAGTTGAAGATGCCGCCCAGCAGTCCGACCGTTCGCGCGGCGGCGCCCTTGCCGCCCCTCGTATGAGGCGTCGCGTCCTTGCGGATATTGCCGTTGCCCACGTCGATCATCAGCCGTTGGATATCGCTTCGAGCGACATCGGTGACCTTCATGTTCCCGATCCGGGGATTGATATGCCGCTTGATCCGTATGCGGTCGATGTGAAGCGTCGTCGCCTTCTTGGTCGCCGTACCCTCGACCATATAGAGCTCACACAGCTCACGGACCGTCATCTCCGCGCGCCGCTCGGCCTTCACGCCCTGCGGATCACCGCCCATGGCCGCCCGCGCAAGAGCCTTGCGCGCCTCCTCGCGCGCCTCCTCCGTCGTCAGAACGCCATGGGTCGCGAGCGTCAGCATGCGCTTTGCGCCGCCGATCGTGCGGTATCTCACGATGTAGGTTTTTCGGCCCTCCGGGGTGACCCGAACGCCGAACCCTTTCAACTCGATATCCCACGCAAAATACCGCTCTGAGCCCGCCACCAGGGCATCTACGGCCCGCTTGGTCAATTTCGTGGTCACCGTATGGTCACCAGACATTTCGCCTCCGTCCCGCCACAGCAGGGTTTGAACGCCCATTTTGGTCACCACATGGTCACCACTTGGGAGCAAATCGGAGGATAAAGCGGTCATCCCGGGCAATCGCCCTTTGCCCAGTTTACGCCATCAAAACAGGCACTTGGGCAATAACGGGAAACATCGGGAAACCCTAGGGTTCGAGCTCGATGTCCCAATAGAGATAGTCCAGCCAGCTCTGGTGCAGATAATGCGGCGGGAAACGCCGGCCCGCTTCCTGCAGCTGCCAGGCGTTCGGGCGATAGGGCTCGCGGCGGATCGGCATCATGGCCTGGCGCGGGGTGCGGCCGCCCTTGGTCAGGTTGCAAGGGCCGCAGGCGGCGACGATGTTCTCCCAGGTCGTGCGCCCGCCGTGCGAGCGCGGAATGACGTGGTCGAAGGTCAGCTCGGTCGATTCCCCGCAGTACTGACAGGCGAAGCCGTCGCGCAGGAAGACATTGAACCGGGTGAAGGCGGGGCTGCGATCCTGATCGACATAGTTCTTCAGCGCGATGACGCTGGGCAGTTGCATCTCCATCGACGGAGAGCGGACCACCTTGTCGTACAGCGACACCACGTCCACCCGGTCCTGATAGACCGCCTTGACCGCCTCTTCCCACGGCCAGAGCGACAGCGGGTAATAGGACAGCGGCCGGAAGTCCGCGTTCAGAACGAGGGCGGGAAAGCCCGACGGCGGTCGGTGGAGGACCTGCATCAGGCCCTCCCGGTCGGCGCGGGGGGTATGGAAGCTACAGGATTGAAGACGCGTCTCCTTCCCTAGTCCGAGGCGTTCAGCCTAGTCCCGATTCGAAGACGCCGCCATGACGAACAGGCGACGAACCGTTCAATTTCGCTCAGGGAAGCCCGGCAGGGTCCAGCCCCAGCGCAGCGCCCCCGCCCGCAGCATGAAACCGGCCACGGCGGCGACGATGGCGGCGGGCCAGATCGGCGCCTCGGGGATGCGCAGGACGATATAGAGGGTCGCCGCCAGTATGGCCGCCGTCACATTGATCTCGCGCCGCAGCAGGATCGACGGCTGCCCCGCCAGGGTGTCGCGCACCACCCCGCCGAAACAGGCGGTCAGGGTGCCCATGACGATGCAGATCAACGGGGGGGCGCCCGCCGCCTCCGCCTTGGCCGCCCCCATGACGCCATAGGCGCCCAGGCCGATGGCGTCGAGCCACAGCAGGGCCCGGAACCGCCAGTCGCGCTGTCCGATCAACCAGACGACCACCGCCGTCAGCAGGCAGACCGCCATATAGCGCCAGTCCTGAACCCAGAAGACCGGCAGGCCCAGCAGCAGGTCGCGCAACGTCCCCCCGCCGACGCCGGTTATGGCCGCGAAGAAGGCGAAGGTGACCACGTCATGCTTCTCGCGCGCGGCGGCCAGGGCGCCGGTGGCCGCGAACACGGCCACCCCGGCGAAATCGAGCGCCGCAAGCACCGTCTGCGGATTGCGCAGCGGCTCGGTCAGGGCGGGATCAATGGGGGTCACGCGCTCAGATCCTCCAGCACGATGTCGCCGCGCCGAACGCCGCCATACCACCCCCACAGCAGATGCGCCGCCACCCCGCGATGGGGCCGCCACAGTTCGGCGCGGGCATAGGCCTGTTTCTCGTTCGGGCGCAGTTCGGCCCGGTCGGCCCAGCGCATCGCCTCCTGCAGGGCCACGTCCCCGCCGGGAAAGACGTTCAACCGCCCCTCGCAGAACATCAGATAGGTCTCGGCCGTCCATTTGCCGACGCCCTTGATCGCGGTCAGGGCGGCGATCGCATCCTCGTCCGACAGGGTCTGCATATGGTCCAGATCGACGCGACCCTCGACCTGGGCCAGGGCGATCTCGCGACCGTATTTGGCCTTCTGTCCCGACAGGCCGAAGGCGCGCAGGGCGTCGATGTCGTGGGCCAACACCGCGTCGGGCGTCACCGCTCCGCCCAGCCCCTCGACCGTGCGCGCCCAGATGGAGGCGGCGGCGGCCACGGACACCTGCTGCTCCACGATCATGCGGAACAGGCCCTCGTAGCCGCCGGGCCGCAGCCGCCATTCGAAGGCCGGCGTCTGGGCGTGGGCGCGCGCCAGGGCGGGATCGGCGACGGCCAGGGCCTCGCGCGCGGCGGCGATGTCCTGGGATGTGGGCGTGACGGGCATGGCCCCTGTATGACGCGGGTTCGCCGCCTGGGGAATGCGGGCCTCGCGTAAAACGGCTGTCAAAGCGGCGCACCAATAACTATTATTCAACAAGCACGGAGAAGCCGCATGACCATGACCGTCGAACTGGGCGCCCTGGAGCAGGTGGTCGATCGCCTGGTCAAGGAAGGCCGCTACGGCTCCAAGAGCGAAGTGCTGCGTACCGGCGTGCGGCTGGTGCAGGAGCATGAAGCGCGTTTGGCGGCCTTGTTGGGGAAGCTCCAGGAAGGCATCGACGACGCTGACGCCGGGCGGGTTCACTCGATCGACGAGGTGCGGGCTCAAATGCGGGCGCGCTGGGCTGTTGACGGCGAATGAGACTGGTCATCACGCGCGCTGCGACCCGCGACCTCGCGGAGATCGAGGCCTTCATCGCCCGAGACAGCGCGAGCGCGGCCCGGCGGTTCGTGCTGAAGCTGCTCGACGCGTGCGAGGGCTTGGTTGATCAACCGCGCGCCTATGCGGAAGCCGGCGTGCAGAACCTTCGAAAACGCCCATTCGACGACTATCTGATCTTCTACCGCCTGTCCGAAACGGTGGAGATCGTGCGTATTCTCCACGCCGCGCGTGACGGGGTCCGGCTGCTGGATCCCGCGACGGACTGAGATGTTCGCCACCCGTTTCGCCCCCTCTCCCACCGGCCGCCTGCACAAGGGCCACGCCTTTTCGGCCCTGACCGCCTGGTCGGCGGCGAAGGCGGCGGGCGGGCGGTTTCTGCTGCGGATCGAGGACATCGACCCCACGCGCTGCCGACCGGAACATGAGGCCGCCATTCTGGAAGACCTAGCCTGGCTGGGGCTGGACTGGGAGACGCCGGTCCGACGCCAGTCGGATCATCTGTCCGACTATGCCGCGGCGATCGAGGCCCTGAAGGCGCGGGATCTGTTGTACCGGTGTTTCCGTACACGGAAAGAGATCCTGGATCGGATCGGCGATGCGCCGCATGGGGCGAGCGAAACGGTGCGGCCGGGGCCGCATCCGGCCGAGGAGGAGGCCCGTTTCCTGGCCCAGGGGCGGCCTTTCGCCTGGCGGCTGTCGCTGGACCGGGCGCGTGAAACCCTGGGCGAGGCGACGTGGACCGGGCTGGTCTTCATCGAGCAGGGGGCCGGCCCGGACGGAGAAACCGGCGTTGTGCCCGTTCGGCCCGAGACGGCCGGGGATGTGGTGCTGGCGCGCAAGGATGCGGGCGTCGCCTATCATCTGGCCGTGACCCACGACGACGCCCTGCAGGGGATCGACCATGTGATCCGGGGGCAGGACCTGTTCGAGGCCGCCCATGTGCAGCGCCTGATCCAGGCCCTGATGGGCTGGCCCGCCCCTGTCTATCGCCACCACCGCCTGCTGGCCGGGCCGGACGGACGCCGCTACGCCAAGCGGGACCAGTCGGCGACCCTGGCGGAACTGAGGGCGGGCGGCATGACGGCCCAGGCCCTGCGCGCTGAACTGGGCTTCAGTCCCGACGGCTGAAGATGCGCGAGGCGCCATAGCCGGTCAGGGCGGCCAGAACCACGCAGAGGACGCCGTACAGCCACGGCCGGCGATGGGCGAACTCGTAGATGTCGCGCTCGATGCCGACCTTTTCGACGGTCAGGGTCAGATTGGAGACCGACCGGGGCTCGCCGCCCTGGAACAGCCAGACCTCGGCATAGTATTTGCCGGTCGGGGCGACGGTCGGCAGCTTGACCTCGGCCCGGAACAGGCCGCGATCCACAAACTCCACCCCGTCCGGGTCGGTGTCATAGAGGGCCGCCGCCTCCTTCAGCCGGATCACGGCGCGGCGCCAGTCCAGATAATCGTCGCCCAGACGGCTGACGACCACGTCGCGCACCCCGTAGCGGGTCACGGTGCCGGCCTCCTCCGGCGCGTCGATACGCAGATGGTCCACCCCGACGCCCAGCCGACGCAGCTGGCCGAAGTCGGCGATGTCCGACAGGGGCCGGGTCGAGGCGGTCATGTAGAAGCCGGGCGCCCCTTCGAACAGGACCGGGCGGCTGTTCAGCCAGACCCCCATGTTGCGGGTCTTCTTGACCAGGCGGACCGGGGCGTCGGGGCCGCGCACCACCACGACCACATCGACCGGTTCGGGGGTCGGGTTGAACACCGCGCCATACAGGACGATGGAGGCGCCGGTGAAACCGGAATCGACGTGGACCTGGGCGTCGGTCAGGGCGGCGGCGACGCGCAGTTCGCCCGTCGTGGCCTCGGACCGGTCGGGGGCCGGCGCCGCGACGGCGGCCGCCTCGATGGGGGGCGCCTCGATGGCCGGAGGGGGTGGAGGAAGCGCCTGCATCAGTCAGACACCCCCGGCGCGAGCAGGAAGATGTCGCTGGGCCGCACGAACAGCTCCAGCCCCATCTGGATGCCGACCAGCAGCACGATCAGGCCCAGGGCCGCACGCAGTTCCTCGGCCCGGAACCGACCCGCGAACCGGGCGCCGATCTGGGCCCCGACCACCCCGCCCAGCAGCAGGATGGTGGACAGCAGGATGTCGACCGTCTGGTTGCGGCCGGCCTGGAGAATGGTGGTGATGGCCGTGGTGATGATGATCTGGAACAGGCTGGTGCCCACCACCGCCCCGGCTCGCATCCGCAGCACATAGAGCATGGCCGGCACCAGGATGAAGCCGCCGCCGACCCCCATGATGGCCGACAGGATCCCGGCGAAGACGCCCAGGCCGAACGGCGGCAGGGCGCTGATATAGAGGCCCGACTTGGGGAACTTCATCTTGAGCGGCAGACCATACAGCCACAGGGGACGGCGGCGGTCCTTGCGCGGCGGGGGCAGGCCGCGCCGCCGGCGCAGGATCTCGGTCAGGCTCTCGTGCAGCATCAGCAGGCCGATGGCGCCCAGGAAGACCAGATAGGACAGGGCCACCACCAGATCGGCCTGGCCCAGCAGGCGCAGATAGCGGAACAGCTCGACGCCCGCGATCGCCCCGGCGGCCCCACCCGCGGCCATAACGCCGCCCATCTTGAAATCCACCGCGCCCTGGCCCGCATAGCGGATCACGCCGGATGTGGAGGAGGCGACGACGTGGCTGGCCTGGCTGGCGACGGCCACGGTCGGCGGAATTCCCATGAAGACCAGGATCGGCGCCATCAGGAAGCCGCCGCCGATGCCGAACAGGCCCGAGACGAACCCGACCACCGCCCCCAGAATCACCAGGGTCGGCCAGTTCACCGAAACCTCGGCGATCGGCAGATAGATGTCCAAAGGACGCGCCTTCGGCTGGAGCGGAACGGGAGACGCCGAACGGCGACAGGGTGTTCTTTAGCGACGGCGACGGCGCGCCGCCACCCGTGCGCGAAAGGTTTGGCGGCCTAGCCTCGGCCCTGAGCCGGGCTTTGGACCTGCTGCTGCACAAATGCGTCGGCGGCGGTGCGGGCGGCGCGCTGGGCGGTGGCGGTGGCGGCGGGACGAAGTCGGGTGACGGCCGCCTGGGCCTCGCTGTCGCCGCCGCGCGCGGCGATCATGTACCATTTCAGGGCTTCGGTCGGGTTCTTCGCCACGCCCTCTGCGCCGGTCTCATAGATGCGGGCGACATTGTACTGGCTGTCGGTCAGGCCCCGCTCGGCCGCCCTGAGCAGCCAGATCAGACCCTCGGCCTGATTGGCCGCGCCGCCGTCGCCCTCGTACAACTGCATGCCGTACAGATGCATGCCGCCGGGATCCCCGGACTCGGCCGCACGGCGGCCCCACCGACGGCTCTCGGCCGGATTGGCGGACACGCCGTTTCCACCCATGAGATAGAGCTGACCCAGATAGGTCTGGGCCGGGCCGTACCCCAGGTCAGCGGCGCGCTTCAGTTCGTCCACGCCTTCCAGGTCGCCGCTCTCGATCCGGTTCACGGCCCGTTCGAACTCGGCCGCGCCGGCGTCGACCGTGGGTACGGCGTCCGTCGGGGTGATCGCCATGGCGATCGGGGTTTCGCTGGCGGCGGAGGCGGGCGTCCGGGTCGAACCCGGCAGCCCCGGCAGTTCGAGATCGGGCAGTCCCGACCCGTCGGCCAGGGTCAGAGACGCATAGGCCCCGCCGGTCAGGGCCACAGCCGTGACCGAGGCCAGGAAGGCCTTCTTGACCGTCGATCCGTCCTTGGCCGCCTGCTTGTCCAGCCGCTCCTGCAGCTTGGACTTGCCGCCGCGCTTGGGCATCAGGCCGAAGCCCTGGCGGGGCGCTTCCTCGGGCGCCGCCGGCGTCGTCATGGCCGCCCGGGCGGCGTCGATGGTGCTGCGGGTCGAGGCCGCGCGACCGGCGGCGGCGGCGGCGCCCATGCTGGCGCGCAGACGGCGGGGATCGACGAATTCGGTGTCGTCGGCGAAGTCGTCGTCGCCGTCCAGCAAGGCGTCGCTCCGGCCTTGAACGGGGCCTTGAACGGCGTCCTGATCCGGGGCCTGTCCGTTCGGACGCGGCTCCGACCGGGTCGAGAAACCGGATGCGGTGGCCTCCAGCGCGTCGTCGACATCGGCGCCGCCGAAACCGCCGAAGGGCTGGATTCGGGGTTCGCTTTCGACCAACGCCGCAGAAACCGGAGCCGGATCAGGCTCGGGCCGGAGCGGCTCCGACGCCAGTGCAGCGGGCGTCGACGCCGTCGGCATCGACGGGAAGGGCGTCGCCATGGCCGCGTCCGGCGACACGGGGTCGATCGACCAGTCATCCTCGACGTCGAAGGATTCTTCGGGGAAGACGGCCGCGCGCCAGTCCGGCTCGACCGGCGCAGAGACGGCGGCGACCGTTGCGCGCTCGGCGACGGCGCGGGGCGCGGGCGCGGGCGCAGGCTCGGCCTCGGGGATGTCCAGCTGCAGGTCGCGGGTCGCGGCCGGCTTGCGCGTATCCATGCTCTCGCGGGCCTCGGCCAGCAGGCGGGCGGTGCGCTCCTCGCTCATCCGCATCCGCTCGGCCAGTTCGCCCGAGGCGCGGTCGTAGCGCTGTTCGATCTTGTCCGAGCTTTCGGACAGGCGGCGGGCGATGTCGTCCAGCGCCTGCTGCGAGCGGCGTTCGGACTGGGCGATGCGGTCGCTCAGCTGATCCGAAATCCGGGTGATCTCGCCGCCCAGCTTCTCGAGCGCCAGGGCGTGACGGTCGTCGCTGGCGGTCAGGCGTTGATCGACGCGATCGACGTGGCGCGCGAACTCCTGGTCTATTCTGGCCGCGTGACGCGACAGATCGGCCTCGACCTTGCGGCCGACTAGGTCGGTGACGCTGCGGGTGACGGCCTCGGCGCGGCCGATGGCCTCGCGTTCGACCGTCTGGACCCGGGCGTTCAGGTTCTGGGCGATCTTCAGGACCTCGCGGCCCATGGCCTCCAGCCCCTGGGCGCCCTTGCGCTCGGAGGCGTTCAGCTGGTCGCCGACGCTGCGGACCGCCTGCTCGATCCGGTCGATGCGCGCGCCGGTCTCGGCGGCGTCGAGCCGCTGCATCATCTCGGCGCGGTTGAACTCGATCTGGCGCGACAGGGTCTCGGCCAGCTTCTCGAACCGGGCGGCGTCACGCGCCCCCTCGGGCTCGACCCGCCCCTCGGCCGCGCGCATGCGCTGGTCAAGCTCGGCGAAGGAGCGCTCGAGGGTCTTCAGCGCCTCGGTGGTGCGGCTCTGGGCCTGGTCCAGACGCGCGCCGACCTGGGCCAGCAGATCCGTGCCGACGCCGGGACCTGCGGCCTTCTCGACCGCCTCCATGCGCTGACGCAGTTCCGAGACGCCCGACCTCTGGCGTTCCTCGATGTCGTACAGGCGGCCGGCCAGGGCGCCCAGAGACTGCTCGACCTTGCCGAAGGTCTCCTGGGTCTGAGGGCCGGTGTCGCGTTCGAAGGCGCGCAGGCGACGATGGCCCTCGCGCAGTTCCTCGGCGATGTCGTCGATGCGGCGGGCCTGCCCCTTGGTCTGGGCGTCTTGGCCGTCCAGCCTGCGCACCAGGCCGGACACGGCCTGGTCCACGCCCTGGATGGCGACGGTCGAGCGCCGCTCGGCGGCCTCCAGCCGGGCGGCGATGGCGTCGATGGAGGCGCTGATCCGCTGCCAGCCTTCGTCGGAAGCGTCATAGGCGTCGTCGAGACGGCGGCTGCGACCGCGACGTTCGAACATCTCGGGGCCGGCGGAGCGACGCGGCAGGGTGGCGTAACCCTCGTCCTCGTCTTCCATGATCATGGAGTTCAGCCATTCGCCCAGGGTCATGCCCGAGCGGCGCGCAAGATCCTTGGCGACCTCGCGGGCCTTCGGATCAATACCCTTCACGCTCCAAGGCGCCGCTGCGCTCACTGATTCGGCTCCCGACCCATGGGATGGAGGCTATAACGCCAATATCGAGGGTGTAAACGTGTGGTTAACCGCAAGATGTTGCGCCGACTCGTCAGCCTGTGGACATCTCGTCGGGTGGGGAGGCTTTTGGGCGCGACGTGGTTAATGACCGATTAAGATTAAGGACCTGGTAACGGGTTCGGCTTGCGTCCGTGCTCCGGCTGCGCCAACTGCGGCCCATGAGCCTGACAACCACTCTGATCCTGCTGGGCGCGGCCCTGGCCGTCATGGTCTTCGCCGGCTGGCGCGGCGCGCGGCCGCCCGACCCGTTCAAGGGGCCGCGCATGGTCCCCTGGCGCTTCATCATGCTGGGCGCCGCGGCCCTGGCCATGCTGCTGCTGATCCACCTGGCCACCCTGTTCGGCGCAGAACGGCCGCCTTGGGTGCCCGGCGTTTAGGAACCCGAGCGAGGCCCGATGGTTGATCCTGCGAACCCCAGACAGGAGACGCATCATGGCCGACAAATTGACCCCCGCCGAGGCGGAAAAGGAATTCTGGAACAGCCTGAAGGAGTCCAACACCGGCATGCTGGGCCTGGACCAGGCCGGATACCACCATCAGCCGATGACCGGTTTCGGCGAGCCGGAGACCGGGACCATCTGGTTCTTCAGCCGCAATGACACCGACTTCGCCCGCGACGTGGCGGTCGGCGGTCAGCAGGGCATGTTCTGCTATCAGGCCAAGGACCAGAAGGTTCAGGCCTGTATCCACGGCGACCTGTCGATCGACCAGGACCGCGCCCGGATTGAAAAATACTGGAACCCCGTCGTCGCCGCCTGGTACCCGGACGGCAAGGACGACCCGCACCTGACCCTGATCCGCTTCAACGCCGAGGACGGCCGGGTCTGGGTTTCGGACAAGGGCGCGCTGGGGTTCGGCTATCAGGTGATGAAGGCCAATCTGACCAAGACCCAGCCGGACGTCGGCGGCGTTTCGGACGTGAACCTGCAATAGGCGGGCGCCCCGCCCGAGATCATCTCTGCCGTCAGACTGAATTTGCGCGCGTCGGAGGCTCCGGCGCGCGCATTTATGCGCGCGTTTCGGCGACAGCCTGTTGTCCGTCCCTCGACGGCGTCCAGCTGTTCAGCGCCTGTTGGAACAGCCGGGCGGCCAGGGCGTCGCTCATCGGGGCGGCGGCGATGCGGGCGGCCTCGGCCGCTCTCCGGCCTTCGATTTCGCGACTGAGGAAACGATCGGTTCCAGCGGGTCCGGAGGCGCGCTCGGCCCAGTCGGCCGCGGCCTGTTCCGGGGAGACCAGGGGTTCATCGTCTGCGGGGGGCGCCTGGACGGGGTCAGAGCGGAGGCTATCCATCAACTGTCGGATCTCGGCCTGGCGCTCGGGGGACAGGCTGGAGACCTGGGTCCGCTGAAGCGTGCGCATTCGGCCAGCGACAAAATCGTCGATGGACAGCGGCTGATCGCGATCCGAACCCAACCGGGCCATGACGACGCGGTCGCTCATATGGCCGGCGTCATAGGCCGCAGCGCGGCGAAGGTCCGCCGCAGCCTCGCGTTCCGACCTCGACACCAGACCGTCGCTGTCCGTGTCGGTCTGGGCGAACCAGTCGGCAAGATATTCCTGATCGGAAATGGATTCCGACCCGGACTGGGCCTGGATCAGGGCGTTCAGGGTGTCGGCGCCGAATGTATCGGCAGGGGTCATCTCGGCGCGGGTGACGCGACCGTCCGCATCGGCGTCGAAGGTTGCGAAAGCCTTTGAAACCTTGGTGTTTCCAGCGTCTACAGCGCTGATTTCGTCGAGGGTCAGGGCGTCGTCGCCGTCGGTGTTCAGACGGTCGAACAGCTTCTGATAGAGCTGTTGCGTGAGGGTGGAACCCGCAGCGGATATGGTGGTCATGGCCTCAGCCTCCCCAGGGCGCGACAAGCGTGACCTTAAGGAAGCAAGAGCCAGACCGCGCGACGCGCGGCCTGGCGATCGTCAGAGCGGCGTCAGCCCGCGAAACACCAGGCCAGGACCGCCTTCTGGGCGTGGATGCGGTTTTCGGCCTCGTCCCAGACCAGGGAGCGGGGGCCGTCGATGACGGCGTCTGTGACTTCCTCGCCCCGGTGGGCCGGCAGGCAGTGCAGGAAGACCGCATCCGGATCGGCCAGGGCCATCAGGGCCTCATCGACGGTGTAATCCTCAAACGCGGCCAGACGCGCCTCATAGTCCTGGTCGCCCATCGACACCCAAGTGTCGGTGACGACGACGTCGGCGCCCTTGACCGCCTCGCGCGGGTCGCTGGTCAGGGTGACGGCGCCGCCGCCCTTGGCCAGGTCGCGCAGGTCGGGATGATACGCCGCCGGGCAGGCGACGTTCAGGTGGAAGCCGAACCTGGGCGCCGCGTGCATGAAGCTGTGGCAGACGTTGTTGCCGTCGCCGATCCAGGCGATGGTCTTGCCCGAAACCGGGCCGGAGTGTTCCTCGATCGTCTGCAGGTCGGCCAGGATCTGGCACGGATGCGACCGGTCGGTCAGGCCGTTGATCACCGGCACGGTCGAGACGCGGGCGAAGCGTTCGACGTCCTCGTGGCTGTTGGCGCGGATCATTACGGCGTCGACCATGCGCGACAGGACACGGGCCGTGTCCTCGACCGGCTCGCCCCGGCCCAACTGCATATCGGAAGCCGTGGCGATGATGGCGGCGCCGCCCAGCTGGCGGATGGCGGCGTCGAAGCTGAACCGGGTGCGGGTCGAGTTCTTCTCGAAGATCATGGCCAGGACGCGATCCTTGCCCGGCGCATCGGCGTCGGGACGGCCCTGGGGCCAGCCCTTGCGGGCGGCCTTTCGGGCGTGGGCGTCGTCGAGAATGGACCGCAGATCGGCGGCGTCCAGCTGGTGGATGTCGAGGAAGTGCCGGACCATTGCCTAACTCCGCTCATCCCCGCGAAGGCGGGGACCTGATGCTTTGGGCGACGGGCGCCCGATGTCTGTCACGTCCGCCGGTCCCGGGCCTTTTCGCGTGAAAGGCCTGGGTCCCCCGCTTTCGCGGGGATGAGCGGTTTTGA
Source organism: Brevundimonas sp. GW821-FHT10A07 (assembly GCF_059415785.1). Classification (NCBI taxonomy): domain Bacteria; kingdom Pseudomonadati; phylum Pseudomonadota; class Alphaproteobacteria; order Caulobacterales; family Caulobacteraceae; genus Brevundimonas; species Brevundimonas sp. GW821-FHT10A07. Next base: position 82,640 of record NZ_JBWKNX010000016.1, on the reverse strand, counting down.
GGATCAGGCCGCCCACTTCTCGCGGGCGACCTCGCAAGCGGCTTCGAACCGGACGATCAGTTCGCGAGCCTCGTCCAGCGTCAGGTTCAGCGGCGGCAGCAGGCGCACGCAGTTGTCGCCGCCGCCGGCGATCAGCAGCTGTTGCGTATCGCGCGCCAGGGCCATGAACTCGCGATTGTTCGGAACCAGCTTGACCCCGATCAGCAGCCCCTTGCCGCGCACGTCGACGATGACGTCCGGGAAGCGGGACTGAAGCCCCGCCAGCTGCTGCTTCAGATAGCCGGCGATCTCGTTGACGTTGGCCAGGGTCTCTGGCGTGTTGATCAAGGACAGCGCCTTCAGACCCACGGCCATGGCCAGGGGATTGCCGCCGAAGGTCGAGCCATGGACGCCGACCGTCATGCCCGAGGCCGCGCGGGCCGTGGCCAGGCAGGCGCCGATCGGGAAGCCGCCGCCCAGGGCCTTGGCCACCGCCATGATGTCGGGCGACATGCCGGCCCATTCGTGGGCCCACAGCTTGCCGGTCCGGCCCATGCCGCACTGGACCTCGTCGAAGATGATCAGGACGCCGTGTTCGTCGCACAGCTCGCGCAGGCCGCGCAGGCACTGTTCCGGCATGGCGCGGCAGCCGCCCTCGCCCTGGACCGGCTCGACGATGATGGCGGCGGTCGTGGGGTTGGCGATGGCGGCCTTGATGGCGTCGTGGTCGCCCCACTTCAGCTGGTGGAAGCCCTGCATCGCCGGGCCGAAACCCTCGGTATAGCTGGGGTTGGCGGCGGCGTTGATCGCGCCATAGGTCCGGCCGTGGAAGGAGCCGTCGAAGCCGTAGATGTCGATCCGCTCGGGCGCGCCATTGGCCGAATGATATTTCCGCGCCGTCTTCAGCGCGCACTCGACGGCTTCCGTGCCCGAGTTGGTGAAGAAGACCACGTCGGCGAAGCTCGACTCGCACAGGGCGTCGGCCAGGGCTTCCTGGCCCGGAATGCGGAAGATGTTGGAGACGTGCCACAGCTTCTCAGCCTGATCCTTGACCGCCTGGACCAGTTCGGGGTGGGCGTGGCCCAGGCCGTTGGTCGAGATGCCGGCGACGCAGTCCAGATACTCGGTCCCGTCGGTCGACCACAGGCGAGCGCCTCGGCCGCGTTCCACTTCCAGCGGCGCGCGATTGTAGACACCCATCAGATGGTTCGTGGACACGGGACTAAGACCTCCAAAAGCGATACGGCCCCGACGCGAGGCGCGACGGAGCCGGTTTCATAGGGACAGGCGTTGTCGGACGGGCGACGGTGTTAGTCAACACCGGCGCCGAGGACTCCCCGCGCGCGAACATCGGCGACGAGCGCGCGAAGGGCCTGTTTCTGTTCGTCCGTCAGCAGGCGGGTCGGCAGGACGGGGTTGTAGGCCGGCGTCACAAGGAACAGGAAACGATCTTTCTCTTCCTGAAAAGCCTTCACCGCTCGCCAATCGACACGGTTGCACTGCAGCCCGTTGTCGAACTCGAGCCCTCGTTCATCGATCAGCCAGCGCCACGGCAAGTTGCCCGCAGGCGATTGTCGCATCTCCCGCGCGACAACACGCCGGACGACGGAACCACCGATCAAGCTCAACAGCCAACTGCCGATAAGAAAGACACTAAACAGGCCGTGCGCTTGCGTGTTGTCCGACACAGCCAGCGCCACCACACCAAAGAGAACAAAGCCGATGAGAAAGGCGTGGGTGGGCAAGAGGCAGACCCAATGGATCAAGCCCCATCCCCGACGTATTGACCTGAACTCCCGTGCGGTCGGTTGGACGGCCTCGATCTCGATCATTGGGGCGCCGTTCGGTCCAGCCGCAGGGTCAGATCGGTGATGAACCGACCGAAACGGGCGACGTCCTCGCCGTTCAGATACGACAGCTTGTCCTCGGGCGAATGGATGCGCTGGAAGACCGGCGGGACGAAGCCCTCCTTCAGGCCGTTGTCCTCGCCGCCGTTGAAGGCCAGCCACATCTGGTGCGCGCCGACGGCGTCCTGGGTTCCCAGCGAGACCACCGGCACGCCCGCCGCCGAGAAAACGCGGTCGTCGCTGGGCGGATAGACCGGGAAGGCGACGCAGTTGGCCCCCTGCTCCGCACACTGGCTGCGCAGGGCCGTCAGGACGAAGCCCGACTGGGCGCCGTTGTTCTCGCCATACATGACGGTGCGGCCATAGGCGGCGACGTCGGCGTTGATCACGGCGTGGATGCGGCTCTTGTCATGGGCGTCCAGCCAGACCTTGGCGCCGATCAGGCCCAGCTCTTCCTGGTCGGTCAGGACGAAGATCAGACGATGGCTGGTGGGCTGGCCTTTCAAGGCCTTCATCGCCTCGATCATGGCCACGACCGAGCCGGCATTGTCGACGATGCCTTGCGACATCGACCCGTCGCGCAGCTTCACAGCGTCATAATGGGCGGTCAGGACGATGTCTCTGGGGCCGTCGCCCAGGGTGACGACCACGTTCGACCCGGCCATGGCGCCGGTGCGCGAGTTGCCGCCCTCGAAGGTCTGAACAGCAGGGTCCAAGCCGTAAACTCGAAGCAGGCGCACAAGAGCGTCGCGGCGTTCCTCGTTGGTCTTTCCCGCAAAGACGGAGGCGGCGCCTCGGATCAGTTGCCCCTCGCTGGGGCCGGGGATGACGACAACGGGAAGAGCGCGTTGGGCGCCGTCCTGCGCCACAACCGGCGCGGCAGTGAGAAGCGCCGCAGCGGCGACGAGCGAACGGAACAGCATGGCGGACCTCTCAGGGGAGCGATCCCCCAGAGTTAGCCGCTGATCGAGCGGGGCGCCAGCGACGCCTGCGCCGCCAGACCGGCCCCTCGGCGACGACAGCGGATCGATGATCGGCGCCTGCCCTGTGACGGACCCGCACCGTCACCGCCATGATCTGGATGCGCTGAACGTCGATTCGTCCTAGGAAACGGGCATGAGCGACCGTCTCCACGCCTTCGAGGCCATCGACAACTTCCGGGACTATGGCGACTACGCCACGGCGGCTGGCCGACGCGTGCGCGCCGGCCGTCTGCTGCGTTCGGGCCATCACGCCCGCGCCAGCGACGCGGATCTGGAGCGGCTGAAGGGGTTCGACCTGGGGGCGGTGATCGATCTGCGACGGCCGGGCGAGCGGCGGGACCAGCCGTCGCGGCGGCCCGACGGCTTCGACGCCCTGGTGATCGAGGGCGGGATCGATGACGGGGCCGACGCGCCGCACATCGCCTTCCTGAAGACCGAGGACCTGACGCCCGCCTCCGGCCGCCGCTTCATGGAGCGGACCTATCGGTCCCTGCCCTTCGACGCCTCGCACATCGACGTCTTCAGCCGATACTTCCATAGCCTGGGCGACCAGGACCGGCCGGTCCTGATCCATTGCGCGGCGGGCAAGGACCGGACGGGGTTTCTGGCCGCCCTGACCCATCATCTGCTGGGCGTGCATCGCGACGACATGGTCGAGGACTATCTGCTGACCAACACCGCCGTCGATCTGGTCGGCCGCGCCCCGTCCATCGCGCGGCAACTGCACAAGATGACCGGCCGCGTCGCCTCCGATGACGCCGTCGTGGCCTTCCTGGGGGTCGAGCCCGCCTATCTGGAGGCCGCCTTCGCCGAGGTCGAGGCGCGGCACGGATCGCTGGACGCCTATCTGGCCCAGGCCCTGGGCGTCGACGCCGCCCTGCGGGCGCGGATCGAGGCGCGGCTGTCGGCGTGAGCGATAGCCTGACCCATGTCGTCGTCCGGGATCATCCGTGGACGGATCCTCTGGATGTGGCGGCCGGGATCGGCGGGGCCGACGGCGGCCTGGCCCTGCTGTCCGACGGCGGGCCGGGTGGACGCTGGTCCCATGTGGCGACGGCGCCGGACCTTATTCACGTGGGCGCGGTCGAGGCCGATCTGTTCCAGCCTCTGCGCGATCCGGCCTGGGGCGCGGGGACGGTGGGGCTGGCCGCCTATGACGCCGGGGCGCGGGCGGCGACGGGCGACCGGCCTCAGGTCTGGCCCGACCTGATCCTGGCCCGCTACCCGGCGATGCTCAGCTTCGACCATCTTCAGCGCCGGGTTTGCGCCATCGGCCGGGGGGCGACGGCGTCACAAGCCGAGGCCGCCGCCGTCCGCGCCGCCGGGTGGCTGGCGGCGGCGATCACGCCAGAAACCCCCGCCGCCCCGGCCGAAGCCTTCGTGGCCGAGGCGGATGACCAGGCCTATCGCGACGCCGTCGCCGCAGTCGTGGCCCGCATCGCCGCCGGCGAGCTGTTCCAGGCCAATATCGCCCGCGCCTGGGGCGGCGAACTCAAGCCCCAGGCCGATCCGTTCGACGTCTTCCTGCGGCTGCAACAGGGGCGGGCCTCGCCCTATGGCGCCTTCTGGCGGATCGGCGACCGGGCCCTGGTGTCCAACTCGCCCGAACTGTTCCTGGCCTTCGACGGCGAAAGCCGGCGCATCGAGGCGCGGCCGATCAAGGGCACCCGCGCCCGGTCGGCCGACCCTGTCGAGGACGCGGCCCTCGCCGCCGAGCTTCAGGCCAGCGCCAAGGATCGGGCCGAGAACCTGATGATCGTCGACCTGATGCGCAATGACCTGGCCCGCGCCTCGCGCGTCGGTTCGGTGGCGGTCGAGCGGCTGTTCGCGATCGAGAGCCATCCGACCGTCCATCATCTGGTCTCGACCGTGGTCGGCCGGGCCGAGCCGGGGGTGACGCCGGCCGATCTGCTGGCGGCGACCTTCCCGCCCGGTTCTATCACCGGCGCGCCCAAGCATCAGGCCATGAAGGTGATCGCCGACCTGGAGCCCCCGCGCGGCGCCTGGTGCGGGTCCCTGTTCATTCTGGAAGAGGACGGGGGCCTGACCGCCTCGGTCCTGATCCGCACGGCCGCCTTCGAACGCCGGGGCGGGCGCTGGAGCTTCCGCACCCTTGCGGGGGCGGGGATCGTGGCCGACAGCGACCCGCAGGCGGAACTGGCCGAAACCGAGGTGAAGATTTCAGCGCTGAAGCGCGCCCTGGTCGGTCAGCAATCCGAACAGGTGATGACGGTCGCCTCGCGCGGGTTCAGATAGGCTCGACGGGTGAACTCCGCCGCCGGCAGGAACTGCTGGAAGGGCGAAGAATATTTGTAATAGGCCTCGGCGACGATGATCGAGTCCCCGTTGGCCGGGAACATGTCGGCCGGAATACCGGCGTCGGCGATGACCAGAGGCTTGTTCATCTTCGTGCCGGCGCCGCCGTCGAGAGTCCAGCTTCGGCTCCAGTTCAACGTATATTTGTTGGCGGAAACACGGGTCACGCTGCTGACGCGCTGTTCCATGGAGGTTGAGGCGAACGGCGCCATGATCGCCGGCCCGACCTCGAAGATGCTGTTTATGTCAGCCTTGGTGATGGTTCGCGACTGGGAGACCAGGTCCGCCACGGCCGAGGCGGCGTGGCTGGTGCGCTTCAGGGCCATATAGCCTTGGCACAGGTCCACCATGCCGGCGTAGAACAGGAGCATGACGGGTGCGATCAGGGCGAACTCCACCGCCGATACGCCGCTTTCATCGCCGGCCAAGCGCCGGATCAAGGATCGGGACATCAGAAGGGCTCGTTGCGGAAGGCCGTGGTCGAGGAGATCATGATCTGTCCGGGTCCCGCGCTGCTGACCGCCTGGGTCAGGGCTGGAACGATCATGGGCTGCTTGTACCAGAGCCGAACGATGATCAGGTCCTGGCCGACCCCGCCCTTGAAGTCCATCTGGGACAGGTCCAGCACGCCGTCTTTGTCCTTGGGCGGATCGATGTCGTCGGAAAAGCTGGTGACGACGCGCACGTCGATCGTCGCCCGATCCGCGCAGTCGCTCTTGAATACGCTCATCTGATCGCAAACGGCCTGTTTGAAGGCGGCCTTGTCGAATTTCTTCGTCTGGGCCTCGCCCGTCCGCACCAGGCGGCTGGCTTCCAGCACGGCGTTTTCCGCCACCGCGTCGATCATGAAGACCAGGCCCAGCTGGAAGATCGAGAACAGGAGCAGAAAGAAGGGCGTGGCCACCAGGGCGAACTCGACCGCCGCCGCGCCTTCGCGCGACCTGCGGGCCGGGCCCGCCTTTAAACAACGAAGATGAGGCATGGCCACGAAGGTCAGGGCGTGGCGCCGGCCGTCGAGGCGTTGGCGCGGACGCTGGGGGCGCAGGAGGTGCTGCAGGCCATTTCCGTCGCCCGACCGCCGCGCCAGACGCGAACCGAACCGGTCGAGCCGCCCGTGACGACGATCTCGCGCTGGAACAGGGTGCGGCCCACGCCGTCCACCGCCACCACTTCGGTGACGCCATACCCCTTGCCGACGATGAACAGGGTGTTGGCGTCGACCACGGTGACGTCGGCGATCTGCGGATTGCCGACGATGACGGACGAGGCCGCGCCGTTGAGCTGGACGCGGGCCGAGCGATCGATCTCGACATTAAGGGCGCCGCTCTGGGCCTGGGCCGGAGCGGCGGCGAGCGGCGCGGCCATCAGGGCGGCGGCCAATACGGCGATGGAAAGGCGGGACATCGGCGGCTCTGAACAACAACGCGCATGAACGCGGACACGCGCATGATGTCCCACGGAGTCTCAACAAAGGCTGAAGCGGTTCAAACCGAATTTTCTTTGGTAAATCCGAGGGTAACCAAAACTCGTGACTCAGCCTTAACGAGCGTCAGGCATCTTCATCCTGCGTTTGGGGGTCAAGCGGGCTACCGGCTCCCCCCGCCAAGTTGCTCGCTAGACATTTTATCAAAAGGGAACACTCCATGACCAAGTTCATCTCGCGTTTCGCCAAAGACGAATCGGGCGCCACCGCCATCGAATACGGCCTGATCGCCGCCCTGATCGCCGTCGTGATCATCACCGTGCTCGGCACCATCGGCACCAACCTGAACACCAAGCTTGAAGCCGTCGCCACCGGCCTGGAAACCAAGAAGTAAGACGCCCAACGTCTTGAAAACCGGAAGGGCCGGAGCGCAAGCTCCGGCCCTTTTTCTTTGTCCGACGGCAACGCGGCCTTAACAGGCGACGTGCCACAGATTCCCGCATGGACCTTCTGAGCCTTCTCTGCCTCGCCGTCTTTCCGATCCTGATGATCGCGACCGGCCTGCACGATCTGACGACGATGCGGATTCCGAACTGGATCTCCCTGGTCCTGCTGGCGACCTTCTTTCCGGCGGCCCTGCTGATCGGTCTGTCGCCGGTCGAGGTCGCGATCCATGTCGGCGTCGGCTTCGCCGCCCTGATCGTGGGCATGATTATGTTCGCCCTGCGCTGGATCGGCGGCGGCGACGCGAAGGCCCTGGCGGCCGCCTGTCTGTGGATGGGCCTTACGGGTCTCGCCCCCCTGTTGCTATGGACCGCGATCGTGGGCGGCGGTTTCTGTCTGCTGCTGCTGCTCGTCCGCCAATATTATCCGATGGTCGCGCCTGCCGCGTTCCGCACCGGGTGGCTCGCCCGGCTGATGGAGCCGAAGGGCGACATTCCCTATGGCGTCGCCATCGCCATCGGCGCCCTGATCGCCTTTCCCGAGGGGGATCTGGTGATTCGCTTTCTGACGGCGCGATAGAAGCGCCGGCGCGCGGCCTCGTCGGCGCTTAGGAAGCATTAACCCGCCGGCCTCATGATCGTTAACGGTAGGGCGTCGAGGATCGACTCCGGGTCGTCACGCCTGCCGGAGACCTCTGGATGAAGCCCGCCCGCATCGCCGTCATCTGTATCGCCGCCGTGTCGGCCCTGGGCCTGGCGCTGGTTGTCCGCGCCATGGGGAACGGCGAACCCGCCGCCCCCGCCGCCGCCGCGCCCGTCGAGACCCGGCCGATGGCCAAGATCCTGGTCGCGGCCAAGAATCTTGAGCCGGGCAAACGCCTGGCCGAGGCGGACCTGGCCTGGAAGGACTGGCCGGTCGACGAGGTCAATCCCGCCTTCATCACCGACGGCTCCACGCCCATTCCCGCCAAGCCCGCCCCCGAAGGCGCCGGCGACAAGGCCGGCGCCGCCGTCGAGCGCGTGGCCGAGGCCGCCGGCCAGATGGCCGGTCCCGGCGCCAAGTCCGACTATATCGGCTCGGTGGTGCGCGAACCCATCCTGGCCGGCGAGCCCATCGTCGGCCGCAAGATCGTGCGCGCCGGCGACAGCGGCTATCTGGCCGCCTATCTGGAGCCCGGCATGCGGGCCATGGCCATCGCCGTGACGGTGGAATCCGCCGCCGGCGGCTTCATCCTGCCCGGCGACCGGGTCGATGTGGTCCTGACGGTGCAGAACGAAGGCGGAAGCTCGGCCGTCGAGGGCGGCGGCGCAACGGCCAAATATTCCTCAGCCACCGTGATGCAGAACGTCAAGGTTCTGGCCATCGACCAGTCCACGCGGGCCGGCGACGACGCCCAGGCCGTGGTCGGCGCGACCGCCACCCTGGAGGTCCGCCCCCAGGACGCCGTGCTCCTGGCCCAGGCCAAGTCCGAGGGCGAACTGTCGCTGTCGCTGCGCTCCTATGCGGACACGGCCGGGCCCTCGGGCGCGACCCGTGCGCCCCGGGCCGTCGCCAGCGCGTCCCGCAGCGTCCGCGTCTATCGCGGCGGCGAACCGGAAGTGGTGACCACCCCATGAGGAAGACGCCCGTGCGCAAGACCGTCGCCCTGGCCTGCGTCCTGCTGGCCGGCCTGGGGGCCGCCCCGGTCGCCGGCCTGGCCCAGACGCGCGCCGCCGTGTCCATGGGCGCCGCGCCGCAACTGATCAATCTGCCGCGCGGGACGTCCTTCGCGGTCGATCTGCCGGCCGACGCCCGCGACGTGATCGTCGCCAATCCGCAGGTGGCCGAGGCCATGCTGCATTCGCCGCGCCGCATCACCGTGATCGGGATTGCGCCCGGCGAGACCGACGCCGTCTTTCTGGACGCCGCCGGCCGCACCATCCTGAGCCTGCGGGTGCGGGTCGATGCGGGAACCAGCGCGCTGCAGGACACGCTCAGCCGGCTGGTTCCGGGCAGCCAGATCCGCGCCGAGGCGGTCAACGACAGCGTGATCCTGAGCGGGGTCGCCGATTCTCCGGCCCAGGCCGTCCAGGCCGCTCAGGTGGCCCGCGCCTTCGTGTCCGCGCCGGAAAAGGTGCTGAACATGATCAGCGTCGCCGGATCCGATCAGGTGACCCTGAAGGTCCGGGTGGTCGAGGTCCAGCGCAGCAGCCTGAAGCAACTGGGATTCAACGCCGACATCCTGAAGGGATCCGGCATCCATTCCTACGGCTTCACCCGGCCCAACACCTATGGCGTCAACGGCGCGGCGACCGGCGGCAACTCGCTTTGCTATAATCAGAACGGCGGTCGAACGACGAACGTCTCGAATTCAAATTCGACGTCGAGCAACGTCAACAACTCCAACAGCACTGTCGATGTGGTCCAGACCCATAACGGCGATGATCTGAATTTTGATCGCCGCACCACGACCAACAGTTCAGGCAGTTCGCTGTCGAACGTGATCTCCGAGGTCGCCTCCACGGCCTTCCGGACGATGACGGGCACCAACGCGACGGGGTGCCTGGAAGCCTTCGAACGCGTGGGTCTGGCCCGCACCCTGGCCGAGCCGAACCTGACCTCGGTCAACGGCGAATCCGCCAACTTCCTGGCGGGCGGCGAGTTTCCGCTGCCGACCGGTCGTGACAAGGACGGCAATATCACCGTCACCTACAAGCCCTACGGCGTGGGTCTGGCCTTCCGCCCGATCGTGTTGTCGGGAGGACGGATCTCGTTGCAGGTGAAGGTCGAGGTGTCGGAACTGACCGACCAGGGCGGCTTCACCATCGGCGCCGGCACCCCCTCGTCCATCACCCTGCCGGGCCTGACGGTTCGCCGCAGCGAGAATACGGTCGAACTGCCTTCGGGCGGCTCGATGATGATCGCCGGCCTGCTTCAGGAAAGCACGCGCCAGACGGTGGATTCCCTGCCTGGGGTCACCAATCTGCCGGTGCTCGGCTCGCTGTTCCGGTCGCGGGACTTCCTCAACGGCGAGACCGAGCTGGTCGTGATCGTCGAACCCTATATCGTCAGCCCGACCTCGCCCGACCGCATGCAGACGCCGGCCGATGGGCTGCGCATCGCCAGCGACTCGCAGACCATCCTGTTCGGGCAACTGAACCAGGTTTACGGATCGCCCGCCCCCTCCGCCCCGTCCGGCCCCGTGTGGCAGGGCGCGGCCGGCTATGTGATCGAGTGAGCTCATGATCCGGACCCGCAAGCCGCTTCTCGCCCTGACCCTTTCGACCGCCGTGGTCGGCCTGACCGGATGTGTCGGCGGTCCCGCCAGCCTGGGCGGGCCGGCCCCGCTGACGCCGACGTCGCGCTATTCGCTTCAGGTCGAGGCCGGCCTGGACCGCATCGCCCTGGCTGTGCACGACGACGGGCTGTCGGCCAATCAGAACGCCGCCCTGCGCGACCTGGCCCAGCGGTTCGCCGCTTCCGGCGCGGGAACCGTGGTGATCGAGGCGCCGGCCGGCGGGGATCCCGTTTCCGCCCAGGCCGCCCACGAAGCCAGAACCGCCCTTGAGCGGATCGGTCTGCCTTCGGAGCGTCTTCGTCTCGTCAGCTATGTCGGGCCGGATCCGCGCGCCCCGGTGCTCGTCGGTTTTGAAACGGTCCAGGCGGCCGTGCCGCGCTGCGGCGCGGCCTGGGGCAATCTCAGCCGGACGGGCGACAACATGTCCGGGTCGAACTTCGGCTGCGCCGTCACCGCCAACCTGGCCGCCCAGATCGCCGATCCCCGCGACATCGTGGCGCCCCGGCCCATGACGCCCGCCGATGCGGCCCGACGCTCGGTGGTGTTCGACAAGTATCGCGCCGGCCAGCCTACGGCCGCGCCCCAAGAAACCCTGGTGGAAGGCGCACGCGTCTCCACGGCCGTGGACTGAGGCTCATGAGCACCGCCACGCCACGCCCCCTCTCGAGCTTCGACGACGGCTTTGACGTCGATATGGACTTCTCGGAGCCGACCGCCTTCCCGGCCGAGCCGGAGCGGTCGCCGCTGCAGTTCACCGCCCCGGCGCCCATCCAGCCGTCCGTCCAGCCTGCCGCCCCGGGGTTCAATCCCGTAGGCGAGATGGTCGCCCAGGCGCAATCCACCCTGGCGCCGGCCCTCGCGCCCGCAGCGCCGGAAGCGGCCGCCACGCCGTCCGGCGTCGCCCCGGCCGGAATGGCCGGCGGTCTCGCGGCCGTCGGATCCATCGGCGAAGTGTCGGTGCCGCGGATCGCCATCCATGTCTTCGCCGAACGCCAGGACACCCTGGCGGCGGCCGAGCGCGCCGCCCAGGACCGACGCCTGTCGCGCGCCACCACCCAGATCCGCATCGGCGGGATCATGGCCGCCGTCGAGACCTATCAGCACGAACCGACCCCGCCGCTGATCATCGTCGAATGCCTGAAGGATCCCCAGACCCTGTTGTGGGAGGTGGATCAGCTGGCCGAGGTCTGCGACGCCGGCACCAAGGTCGTCGTCGTGGGGCCGACCAACGACATCCTGCTGTTCCGCGAACTGATGCGTCGCGGGGTCAGCGAATATCTGGTGGGCCCGCTCCAGCCGCTGCAACTGATCGCGGCCATCGGCGGCCTGTTCAACGATCCGGCGCAACCGTTTGTCGGCCGGTCCATCGCCTTTGTCGGCGCGCGGGGCGGGGCCGGAGCCTCGGCCGTGGCGCACAACACCGCCTATGCGATCTCGGAGCGGATCGGCGCCAATACGGTCATCGTCGACTATGACCTGCCGTTCGGCACCGCCGGCCTGGATTTCAACCAGGATCCGCTGAGCGGCGTCGCCGACGCCCTGGGCCAGCCCGACCGACTGGACTCGACCCTGCTGGACCGGATGATGGTCCGCTGCACCGACAAGCTCAGCCTGTTCGCGGCGCCCGCCACCCTGGACACCGACTGGGACATCTCGACCGAGGCCTTCGAGGAGGTGACGACGCGCATCCGCTCGACCGCGCCCTTCGTGGTCCTGGACCTGCCGCACCTTTGGTCGCCGTGGATGCGCCGCACCCTGATCAGCGCCGACGAGGTGGTGATCGTGGCGACGCCGGACCTGGCGGCCCTGCGCAACGCCAAGAACATGATGGACCTGATCCGTTCGGGCCGCCCGAACGACGCCCCGCCGCGCCTGGTGCTGAATCAGGTCGGGGTGCCCGGTCGTCCCGAGATCCCGGCCAAGGATTTCGGCGCCGCCCTGGGCGTTCATCCCAGCCTGATCATCCCCTTCGACGCCAAGACCTTCGGCGCCGCCGCCAACAACGGCCAGATGATCCTGGACGCCGGCGCCAAGACCAAGGCGGCCGAGGCCTTCCAGACCCTGGCCCAGATCGTGTCGCGTCGGGAAATCCCCGTCATCGCCGGACCCAAGGCCAAGCCCGGAAAGGCGGCTTCGACCGAGTCGAAATCCCTGTTCGCCTCCATGTTCAAGAAGCGCTGACGGGTGTTCGGCAAGCGCACAGGTCAGCCCGGCGTCGTTCCGGCTCCGATGCGTCCCGCCCCTGCGGGCGTCGCCGGCGCCGCGCCCGAGTTCGCCCCGCGACAGCCCGCGCCGGGCGTCCAGACCGAGGCCTTCGCCTTCGGCGGCGCGGCCGACCTCGAGCCCGCTGTCGAGGCCTTCGCCCCGGCCGCTTCGGGGCAGGCCCAGGCCCAGCCGGCCGCCAAGGCTGACCGCCTTGACGCCCTCGCGTCCCGCCCGACCCCCGAGGCCGCGGCCCCCGCCGCGCCGGGCGGCAAGCCCGCGCCCGGTCCCAAGGCCACGGCCGGGTTCGAACAACTGAAGAAGGCCCAGGCGGTCGCCGAGATCGTCCGGGAACAGAGCGACTATTATCACGCCACGAAGACCACCATCTTCAATGCGTTGATGAACACCATCGACCTGGCCCAGCTGGCCCAGTTGGACACCAAGGCGGCGTCGGAAGAGATCCGCGACATCGTCGCCGAACTGGTGGCGATCAAGAACGTCTCCATGTCGGTCGCCGAGCAGGAGCATCTGGTCCAGGACATCGTCAACGACGTCCTGGGCTACGGCCCGCTGGAGCCGCTGCTGGCCCGCGACGACATCGCCGACATCATGGTCAACGGCGCCGGCCGGGTCTTCATCGAGGTCGGGGGCAAGGTCCAGCTGACCAATGTCCGCTTCCGCGACAACGCCCAGCTGATGAACATCTGCCAGCGGATCGTGTCCCAGGTCGGCCGCCGCGTGGACGAGTCGAGCCCGATCTGCGACGCCCGCTTGCCGGACGGTTCGCGCGTCAACGTCATCGCCCCGCCCCTGGCGCTGGACGGGCCGACGCTGACGATCCGGAAGTTCAAGAAGGACAAGCTGACGATGAAGAATCTGGTGGAGTACGCCTCCATCAGTCCCGAGGGCGCACGCGTCCTGGGCGTCATCGGCGCCTCGCGATGCAATCTGGTCATTTCGGGCGGCACGGGCTCGGGCAAGACGACCCTGCTGAACACCCTGACGGCCTTCATCGACCCCACCGAACGGGTCATCACCTGCGAGGACGCAGCCGAACTGCAGCTGCAGCAGCCGCATGTGGTGCGTCTGGAGACGCGCCCGCCGAACCTCGAAGGCCAGGGCATGATCACCATGCGCGACCTGGTGAAGAACTGCCTGCGGATGCGTCCCGAACGGATCATCGTCGGCGAGGTGCGCGGACCCGAGGCCTTCGACCTGCTCCAGGCCATGAACACCGGCCACGACGGCTCCATGGGCACGCTGCACGCCAACTCCCCGCGCGAGGCCATCAGCCGGATGGAATCGATGATCACCATGGGCGGCTACGGCCTGCCGTCCAGGACCATCCGCGAGATGATCGTCGGCTCGGTCGACGTCATCATCCAGGCGGCCCGTCTGCGCGACGGCTCGCGCCGCATCACCCACATCACCGAGGTCGTCGGCCTGGAAGGCGATGTGATCGTCACCCAGGACCTGTTCGTCTACGACATCACCGGCGAGGACGAGAACGGCAAGATCATCGGCCGTCACCGGTCGACCGGCATCGCCCGTCCCCGCTTCTGGGACCGCGCCCGCTATTACGGCCTGGAGCGCGAACTGGCGGACGCCCTGGACGCGGCGGAGTAGGGACATGTTGCCGATCCTCGCCGCCGTTCTGGCCTTCATCACCATCGGCGGCCTGGGCTGGGTCTTCGTCGGCGGCGACGATTCGTCCGGTCAGGCGGTCAAACGGGCGCAGAACCTGGGCGAGGGAAAGCGCAACGCCGCCACGGCGCGCAAGGCTGCGGCCGCCGCCAATACGCCCGAGGCGCGCCGCAAGCAGATCATGGTGCAGCTCCAGGAAGCCGAGCGCCGCGAGCGCAAGGCGCGCGCCAATATGGCGGCCAAGCTGAAACAGGCCGGGCTGACGATCAGCGTCCGCACCTTCTACATCGTCAGCGGCGGAGTGGGCCTGATCGCCGCCGTCGCCGCCCTGGCCTTCGGCCTGCATATCCTGATCGTTCTCGGCCTCGTGATCGTCGTCGGCCTGGGTCTGCCGCGCTGGATCGTCGGCTTCCTGGCCAAGGCGCGGATGAAGAAATTCTCGCTGGAGTTTCCCAATGCGGTGGACGTCATCGTTCGCGGCATCAAGTCGGGCCTGCCGGTCCACGAGTGTTTCAAGATCATCGCCCGCGAAAGCCCCGCCCCCCTCGGCCCGGCGTTCAAGAAGCTCGTAGAGGCCCTGGGCGTCGGCATGACCCTGGAACAGGCGCTGGACAAGATGTTCGAACAGATGCCGACCCCGGAACTGAGGTTCTTCACCATCGTCATCGCCATCCAGCAGAAGACGGGCGGCAATCTGGCCGAGGCGCTCAGCAATCTGTCGACCGTGTTGCGCGCGCGCCGGATGATGCGCGAGAAGGTCAAGGCCCTGTCTTCGGAAGCCCTGGCGTCCGCAGGCATCATCGCCTCCCTGCCGCCGGCCGTCATGACGATGGTGATGTTCACCAGCCCCGGCTACATGATGGCCCTGTTCACCGACATCCGCGGCAACGCGCTGCTGCTCCTGGCGGGCGCACTGATGGGGACAGGGATCTTCGTCATGAAGCGCATGATCTCGTTCAAGATCTGAGGTCGGGACCGTGGACGCCTTCATTCGCTTCATCACCGACCCGCAGAACCTGCTCAGCCTCGGCGTGGGCGTGCTCGTCTTCGCCACCGTCCTGACCCTGCTGTCGTCGATGACGGGCGGGGTGAAGCTGGACCAGCGGATGAAGGCGGTGTCGGAACGCCGCGACGAACTCAAGCGCCGCTCCCGGGCCGCCATCCACACGGGGCCGGGCGGATTGCGCCACACGGACGATGAGGGGTTCAAGAAGCGGGTCGTGGACCGGCTGAACCTGACCAAGCTGCTGGAGGATCCCAAGGTCGCCGACCAGATGGCCCAGGCCGGCTATCGCGGCCCGCGCCCCTTGACCACCTTCTACTTCTTCCGCTTCGCCTCGCCCTTCATCTTCCTGATGGTGGTCGCCTTCTACATGTTCGTGATCAAGGTCGTGGACTGGCCCACGATGCAGAAGATCACCGCCTGCATGGCCGCCGCCGTCGCGGGCTTCTATGCGCCCAACCTGTTTCTGACCAATCGGATCACCAAGCGCCGCACCTCGATCATGCAGGCCTTCCCCGACGCCCTCGACCTGTTGCTGATCTGCGTCGAGGCGGGGATGTCGATCGAGGCGGCGATCGCCAAGGTCAGCCAGGAGATCGGCACATCGTCCATCGAACTGGCCGAGGAGCTGTCCCTGCTGTCCGCCGAACTCAGCTATCTGCCCGACCGGCGCATGGCCTACGAGAACCTGGGCAAGCGAACCAACCATCCCGGGGTCAAATCCGTCGCCGTCGCCATGACCCAGGCCGAGACCTACGGCACGCCCCTGTCCTCGGCTCTGCGGGTGATGGCCAAGGAAAACCGCGACCTGCGGCTGTCGGCGGCGGAGAAGAAGGCCGCCGCCCTGCCGGCTCAGCTGACCGTGCCGATGATCCTGTTCTTCCTGCCGGTCCTGTTCATCGTCATCCTGGGCCCGGCGATCCTGAACATCATGGACACGATGGCCAAGGGCTGATCCGGCGGCGCTTCAGGCCTCGGCTGCGGCCTTGAGATTGTCGACGATGGCCTGATGCGCGTCGCGCAGGGCGATCCGGTGCTTGTCGTGGAACAGCTCGCCCCTCAGCCCCGCGAACTTGTGCGCCGACGAGACGATGCAGCTGCCCTTTTCCAGCTCCTCGATGTCGATGTAGCGCAGGGTGCGGAACAGGAAACCCCGGTTCTCGGTCCAGACCAGCCGCACATAGGGCCGCCAGTCGGCGATGCGGGCCACGACCGCGCGCTCCGGCTGACCGGGAAAGGCCTCGGTCAGGGTCAACTGGCCGCCGAAGGCGATGGCGCCCGAGACCTCGGTCTCGTGCGGATTCCATTCGTTCCAGCGCGACAGGTCGGAGACCAGCTCCCAGATCCGGTCGGAGGTCGCCCGCACGCCGGCGCGTTTCTCGATCTTGGTGTCGTCCATCCGGCCGATCTGGCACGACTGGGCCTCGGAGGAAAGACGTCTCAGTCGGGGACGACCACCTTCAGCCGCCGTCCGTCGTCCAGCCCCAGCCGCGTCTTGACCTCGAACAGGTCGGCGCCGGCCGGGATGATCAGCAGTTTCTTGGGATGGGCGGCGTTGACCGCCACCACCCCGCCCTTGGGGCAGATGTCGAAACAGTCGGTCCCCGCCACCGTCAGCTCCCCCTTGCGCCCCTTCTTGCCCTTCTTCAGGTGCAGATATTTGCGCAGGGCCTTCTTCAGCGTCAGATCGCCGTCCGGCCCGAAGCCGCCGTCCAGCTTCTTGGAGCATTTGCGGCACACCAGCACGACGTCGCGCCACTCGGTCGTCGTGCTCTTGATCGGCTTGGCCATGATTCGAGTTTCGCCGAGCGATGGTCGTTGCACAAGCGGCCCCGGCGCCCTCATCCTGCGGCTTCTCCGATTTCACGGGATATCCACATGCGTCGCCTGTTCGCCGTCTCCACCCTGGCGCTGCTGCTCGCGGCCGGTTCCGCCAAGGCCCAGGCCGTCGATGCGGCCAGCGTGGACGCCGCCGTCCAGCGCGTGACGCCCCGGGTGGTCGACTGGCGCCGCGACTTCCACCAGCATCCCGAACTGGGCTTCGCCGAGACCCGCTCGGCCGCCGTCATCGCCGACCATCTGCGGTCCCTGGGGCTGGAGGTCCGCACCGGGGTCGGCAAGACCGGCGTCATAGGCGTCCTGCGCGGCGCCCGTCCCGGCCGGGTCGTGGCCCTGCGCGCCGACATGGACGCCCTGCCGGTGCAGGAGGCGACGGGCCTGGCCTTCGCCTCCACCGCCACCGGCACATACATGGGCAATACGGTTCCCGTGGCCCACGCCTGCGGCCACGACATGCACATGGCGATGTTGATGGGGGCGGCGGAAGTCCTGGCCGGAATGAAGGACCAGATCCCCGGCACGGTGGTCTTCGTCTTCCAGCCGGCGGAAGAGGGCGCCCCTCCCGGCGAGCCCAAGGGCGGCGCCGCCCTGATGATCGCCGAGGGCGCGCTGAACGATCCCAAGCCCGAGGCCATCTTCGGCCTGCACGTCGTGCCCGGCCGTCCGGGCAGCGTCTTCTACCGCCCCGAAGGCTTCATGGCCGCCTCGGACCGGGTCGATATCGTGCTGAGGGGCAAACAGACCCACGGCGCCTGGCCCTGGCGCGGCGTGGACGTGATCGCGGTGGCGGGCCAGGTGATCGAGACGGTCAACACCCTGACCGCCCGCACGGTCGATCCGACCACCACCCCGACGGTCTTCACCATCGCCACACTGAACGCCGGCGTCCGCTACAACATCATCCCCGACAGCGCGACCCTGTCGGGCACGCTCCGCACTTTCGACGTCGCCCAGCGCGACGCCCTGGTCGCCCGCGCCGAGACCGCCATCGACCACGTCGCCGCCGCCTATGGCGCCACCGCCGAGTTCGGCGTCCGCCAGAACGCCGCCCTGGTCTTCAACGACCCCGGCCTGTCCGCCTGGCTGGCCCCGGTCCTGACCGAGGCGGCCGGCCCCGGCAACGTCAACCCCGCCACACCCCCGACCACGGTGGCCGAGGACTTCAGCTATTTCCAGCAGGCGATCCCCGGCGTCTTCTACCACCTGGGCGCCAGTCCCGACGGCGTTGACCCGTCCCAGTCCGCGCCCAACCACTCGCCGGAGTTCTCACCGAACGAGACCGTCTTGCCGTTGGGGGTGAAGACGCACGTCCTGACCGTGCTGCGGTTTTTGGAGCGCAGGTAAAGAATGGGTGCTGCCCGAGATGCCCTTGCAGAGACCAAATCTGGCGGCCCAAGCGTGACTGCTGAGTGAGAATGTTTACAAACGAAATACGATGTAATACAAACTTCGCATGGCTTCCCTGACCACCCCTCTCAGCGTCCGGCTTTCTGAGGACGACACCAGCTTCCTTTCGAAGCTGGAGATCGACGGCGCGGTGACGGCCAGCGATAAGATTCGCGGTCTTATCAGGCAGGCGCGGCAAAGGGCCGAACCGCTCGATTCCTTTCCCGCAGCCCTGGCGGTCAGTCACGATCACATGGCCGCGACGGTCCGTGCGGTCCGCATCATCGAGCAGGATCTGGACCGTCACTCAGACGTCGCAGTGGGGTTGATGAACATCGCCGAGGAATTCCTGGCCCTGGCCCTGACCGCCCCGCGTCCAGGCTCGAAGAGCGTTTCCGACGAGCTTGTCCGGCACGAGGCGCGACTGGTGGATTGCGCGACCCGGATGACCGATCAGCTGTTGCGCTGGGCCCTGACGCCCACTGCTCCGGCCTATGACCCCGCCGTCATCTCTCGCCGACTCGCCGAGTCGGCCGAACTGATGCGGCTTGTTTCTGCGGCCCTGGCCGCGCGCTAACGGAAGGATCAAGAGCATGGCGGATACACTTAGCGCTCGCGTCGGCCGCATCGTCTCGGGCAGTGCGCACGCGCTGATCGATACGATCGAAGGCGCCATGCCGGACGCCATCGTCCAGCAGACCCTGCGTGAAATCGACAAGGCGGTGGACGATGTTCGCGCCGAACTGGGCCGCACCATCGCCGGCAAGCATCTGGCCAACAAACGGCTGACTGAACAGAGCAGCCGTCACGAGGAGTTGGCGGGCCAGATCGAACTGGCGCTGCGTGAAAGCCGCGAGGACCTGGCCCGCGCGGCGGTCGAGCATCAACTCGACGTCGAAGCCCAGGTCCCCGTCCTGGAGGCCACGGTGGCCGACGCCGGCAAGCGCGAGATCGAGTTGGAAGGCTATGTCGCCGCCCTGCTCGCCAAGCGCCGGGAGATGGAGGACGCCTTCCAGTCCATGCTTCTGGCCCGGGCGCGCGGCGCCGAGGACGCAGGTGCGGCCACGGGCGGGGTGGGCTCCGACGGCAAGCCCAGCGTGACCCGCCGCGTCGAGAACGCGACCGGCGCCTTCGACCGGCTGATGGCTCGTGAAGGGGCGCCGCCCCTGGGGGGCGTTGACCGCGAGCAGGGCGCCAAGCTGGCGGAACTGGACGGTCTGGCGCGCCGGAACCGCGTCGAGGAACGTCTCGCCGCCATCAAGGCGCGCACCGGCGACAAGGGCTGACGCCGCCGATGTGGGGGTTTCTTTTTTCGCCGGACAACGTGCCCTTTGTCGCGGCCCTCGTTCTGATGATGCTGATCGGCGTGGTCGAGGCCCTCGGTCTCGGCGGCGGCCTGGCGGCCGGCGATGGGCTCGACGGGGTGGACGCGGACGTCAATGTCGAGACCCCCTCGCTTCTGTCCTGGCTGAACGTCGGGCGGCTGCCGCTGCTGATGTTGATCGTCGTCTTCCTGTTCGCCTTTGGCATGACGGGGCTGATCGGCCAGAGGATCGTCGCCGCAATCTTCGGCCAACCCGCCCCTTGGTTTCTGGCGGCGCCGCTGGCCTTCGCAGTCGGCCTGCCGGTGACGCGAGTCTTCGGTCGCGGCGTCGCCAAAATCATGCCGCGTGACGAGACCACGGCGGTTTCGCGCGACAGTCTTGTCGGGCGGGTGGCGGTCATTGTCACAGGGGAGGCGCGCCACGCCAGCGCGGCCCAGGCCCGCGTGCGCGACGAGCACGGCCAGGTCCACTACGTCATGGTCGAGCCGGACAACGCTACAGACGTCTTCGCCCAGGGCGGCAGCGTGCTGTTGGTCCGGCATGCGGGGGCCAAATACTTCGCCATTCACAACACCAGCGCGTCGCTGCTCGACGCGTCTGTCTGACGACTTTTCAAGTTTAGGGGCCCTTCAAATGAACTCGCTCATAGAGATCGCCATTCTGTCCGGTGCAGGGCTTGTCGCCCTGTTGATCCTGGGCCTGATCTTCGCTCGCCTGTACAAGCGAGCGTCCAAGGAGACTGCCTTCGTTCGCACCGGCTTCGGCGGCGAGAAGGTCGTCATGAACGGCGGCGCCCTGGTTCTGCCGGTCCTGCACGAGACGATCCAGGTCAATATGAACACCCTGCGTCTGGCGGTTCAGCGCAGCAATGAACAGGCGCTGATCACCAAGGACCGCATGCGTGTTGACGTGCTGGCTGAGTTCTATGTCCGGGTTCAACCCAGCGCCGACGCCATCGCCTCGGCCGCCCAGACCCTAGGCCTGCGGACGATGCACCCCGAACAATTGAAGGACCTGGTCGAGGGCAAGTTCGTCGACGCCCTGCGCTCGGTCGCGGCCGAGCTGACGATGACGGAGCTGCACGAGCAGCGCACCCACTTCGTCCAGAAGGTGCAGCAGGTCTCGTCCGAGGACCTGCTGAAGAACGGCCTCGAGCTTGAGACTGTCTCGCTGACCGGCCTCGACCAGACCGCGATGGAGCATTTCAATCCGTCCAACGCCTTCGACGCCGAGGGCCTGACGCGGCTGACCGAGGAGATCGAACTGCGCAAGAAGCTGCGCAACGATATTGAACAGGACACCCAGGTTCAGATCCGCACCAAGAACCTTGAGGCCCAGCGCCGTACGCTGGAGATCCAGCGCGACGAAGAATACGCTCAGCTGGAACAGGAGCGCGAGCTCGCCAACCGTCGGGCCGAACAGGGTGCGGACGTGGCCCGCCAGGAGGCCGAGAAGGCGCGCGAGGCCGAGGCCGCCAAGATCACTTCCCAGCAGCAGATCGAGCAGGCGAGGATCGAGGCCGAGCGTCTCGTCGCCCAGCAGCGCATCGCCATGGAACAGGAAGTCGCCGAGCGCGAAATCTCCAAGGCCCGCGCCGTCGAGACCCAGGACATCGAGAAGGCCAAGGCGATCGAACTGTCCGAGCAGGATCGCGACATCGCCGTCGCCGAGAAGTCCCGCGCGCAGTCCGAAGCCAAGGCCGAGGCCGACAAGGCGCTGGCGCTCGCTGTCCAGGCCGAGGAGCAGGTCAAGACGATGCGAGACCGTGAGGCCGCCGATCGTCAGAAGATCATCGAGCTGATCGAGGCGACCAAGGAGGCCGAGCGCGAGGCCATCACCGTCCGCGTCGCCGCCGAGGCCGAGAAGATCGCCGCCGCCGACCAGGCCGAAGCCCTACGGGAACAGGCGCGCGGTCAGGCCGACAAGACCACGATCGAGGCCGAGGCCCAGGCCAAGGCCGTGCGCGCGGCCGCCGAGGCGGCGCGGGTCCACTACGAGGTCGAGGCCGCCGGCCGGCAAGCTTTGAACACTGCGGCGAATCTGTTGTCTGCCGAACAGGTCGCCATGCAGATACGCATCAAGCTGATCGAGAACCTGGACCGTATCATCGCCGAGTCCGTCAAGCCGATGGAGAGCATCGACTCCATCAAGATCGTCCAGGTCGAAGGCCTGAACGGCGGCGGCGCTTCGGCCGGCGCGGGCGCCGGCGGCTCGCACGACGGCAACCTGTCGGAACAGGTCGTCAGCAGCGCCCTGCGCTATCGCGCCCAGGCCCCACTGGTCGATCAACTGATGGCCGAGGTGGGCCTGTCTGGAGCTGATCTGAAGGGATTGACCGGCGCACTACGGACGCCGGAGCCCGCGCCGAGCCTGCAAAGCGCGCCCTCGGCTGACGAAGCCGCCGCCCCCGGGCCGGCGAAGAAGAAGCGACCGGACGCCGCCCAGGCGGACTAGGTCTCGGTGGGACGAGCAGGCTTGGCCTGTTCGTCCCTTGGCTGTCGCAGGGGATTGAGTCTATTTCCCCAGCCTCACAGCCGTTCGAACACCGTCTCGATCACCCGCCGATAGACCGCCGTCAGGGTCTCCAGCTCCGCCGTCGGCACCCGTTCGTCGATCTGGTGCATGGTCTGGCCGACCAGGCCCAGTTCCAGCACCGGGCACAGGGCGCGGATGAAGCGGGCGTCGGAGGTGCCGCCGGTGGTCGAGGCCTCGGGCCGGCGGCCGGCGACGGCCTCGACCGCGTCCTGCACCGCCGCGACGAAGACGCCGGGTTCGGTCAGGAAGGCCTCGCCCGAACACAGGTGGTCCAGGGTGATCTGCAGCCCGGTCTCGGCCTGCATGGCCCCGGCCTCGCGGTTCAGCCAGTCGATCAAGGCATCGCCCGTATGGCTGGGGTTGAAGCGGATGTTCAGCCGCGCCTTGGCCTCGGCCGGGATGATGTTGGTCGCCGGATTGCCGATGTCGATGCTGGTGATCTCCAGGTTCGACGGGGGGAAGCCCTCATAACCGTCGTCCAGCACATGGTCGTTCAGCCGGCTCATCAGCTTGGCGATGACCGGCGCCGGATTGGCCGCCCGTTCCGGATAGGCGACGTGGCCCTGTTTGCCCGTGACGGTGATCCAGGTGTTCAGCGAGCCGCGCCGCCCGACCTTGATCATGTCGCCCAGATGCTGCGACGACGAGGGTTCGCCCACGATACAGGCGTCGATCACCTCGCCCTCGGCCGCCAGGGTCTCGACCACCCGTTTGGTGCCGTGCAGCGCCGGGCCTTCCTCGTCCCCGGTGATCAGGAAGGAGAGGGAGCCTTCGACCTCTCCCCCATTCTCGGCATGGTGCGCGATGACCTGGGACACGGCGGCGACCCAGGCGGCGATCCCGCCCTTCATGTCCACCGCGCCCCGGCCGTACAGGACGCCGTCCCTGACCTCGGCGGTGAAGGGTTGCGACGACCACTGCTCGGACGGGCCGGTCGGCACCACGTCCGTATGGCCGGCGAAACACAGGTTGGGCGAGGCGGTCCCGCGCCGCGCGTACAGGTTCTCGATTCGCGCATGGACCCCTTCGCCCCCCGGCCCCTCGAACGCCAGCCGGCGGCAGTGGAAGCCGAGGGCCGTCAGATGCCGTTCCAGCACGTCCATCGCCCCCTCGTCGGCGGGGGTGACGGACGGAATACGGATCAGGTCGCGGGTCAGTTCGACAGGATCGATCACAGGAGTTGATGCGCGGCTCATGCGCCTATGCTTTACGGACATCGCGTCACGGCGAGAAGGCCCATGCCCAAGATCGACATCGACAGCGCGCCGAGAGGCGACGGCACGACCTATCCGGATGAGTTTGCAGGCCCCTGTCTGTCGCGTCGCCGCTGGAAGCTGGGCGATGCGGCGGGCCTGAGCCAGTTCGGCGTCAACCTGCTGCGCCTGCCCGCCGGCGCCTGGTCCAGCCAGCGGCACTGGCACGAAGCCGAGGACGAGTTCGTCATGGTGGTCGAGGGCGAGGTCGTGCTGATCGAGGACGACGGCGAGACGGTGCTTCGCGCCGGCGACTGCGCCGGGTTCAAGGCCGGCGTCCCCAACGGCCACAGGATCGAGAACCGATCCGGCCGCGAGGCGGTTCTGCTGGAGGTCGGCACGCGCAGCCCGACCGTGACGGCCTGCGACTACCCCGACATCGACATGGTCCTGCCCGCAGGCGCGGACCGCTACTTCCACCGCGACGGTTCGCCCTATCCGAAACAGCCCAGACGCACGTGACCTCAGACTCTACCGACACCGCCCCTGCCGAAGGCCCCGACAGTCCGTGGGGCATCCGCGATTTCCGCCTGTTGTGGTTCGGCCGCGTGGTCGCCGTGCTGGCGATCCAGATCCAGTCCTCGGCCCTGTTGTGGCAGGTCTATGAGATCGCCCGCCGCGACCATCCGATCGAGCAGGCCAGTCTGTATCTGGGCCTGGTCGGCCTGTGTCAGTTCCTGCCGCTGCTGGCCTTCACCCTGCCGGCGGGAGCCATGGCCGATCGCCGCGACAGGAAGCGGACGGTGTGGATCTCCATCCTGGTCGAGGCGGCCTGCGCCGGGTCGTTCCTGGCCATGGCGCTTCACGGAAACCCGCCCCTGTGGGGTCTGCTGGCGGTGGCGGCCCTGTTCGGCGCGGCGCGGGCCTTCCTGGCGCCGGCCAGCCAGGCCTTCCTGCCCATGGTGGTGGGGCGCAAGGCCCTGCCGCCCGCCATCGCCGCCCAGTCCATCGCCTTCCAGACCGGGGCCATCGCCGGCCCGGCCCTGGGCGGGGTGATCGTGGGGGTCAATGTGCCCCTGGCCTATGCCGTGTCGCTGGGCATGTTCCTGCTGGCGGTGGCGGCCTTCATCCTGATCCGCACCAGCGGCAAGCCCGCGCCCCAGGCCAATCCCCTGTCGCCGATCGACTCGGTCAAGGAAGGCCTGGCCTATGTCTGGAAGACCAAGATCGTCCTGGGCGCCATCTCCCTGGACCTGGTCGTGGTCCTGCTGGCGGGCGTCGCGCTTCTGACGCCCATCTTCGCCCGCGACATCCTTCATGTCGGACCCCAGGGCTTCGGCCTGCTGCGCGCGGCCTTCGGCGTCGGCGCCATGGGCATGGCCATCTATCTGAGCCGCTTCCCGATCCGGCGGAACGGCGGGCGCTGGATGTTCTCGGCCGTGGCGGTGTTCGGCATCTGCACCCTGACCTTCGGCCTGTCCAGGATCGTCTGGCTGTCCGGCCTGGCCCTGCTGATCGGCGGGGCGGCGGACATGATCAGCGTCAACGTCCGCCAGACCCTGATCCAGCTGGCCACGCCCGATCATATGCGCGGCCGGGTCTCGTCCGTGTCGATGCTGTTCATCGGCGCCTCGAACGAACTGGGCGAGGCCTATTCCGGCGTCATGGTCCGCATCCTGGGCGCGGTCGGGGCGGCGGTGTTCGGCGGCGTCGGGGCCTTGGCCGCGACCGGCGCCTGGTCGGCCATGTTCCCGGGGCTGCGCAAGGCGAACAGGCTGACGTGAAGTCGGTGAATGGTGATTGGTGAATCGTGAGGCGCAGACGCACCAATCACCATTCACGCCTCACCCGTCACGCTCCCCGTCACCACGCCCTGAAATGCTTCGACAGCTTCAGGCCCTGGTTCTGATAGTGGCTGCCGCTTTCGCCATACAGGCGGCTGGGGCGTTCGGTCAGGGGTTCATAGACCAGGCGGGCGACGATCTGGCCGTGTTCCAGCAGGAAGGGGGTGTCGTGGGTACGGACTTCCAGCACGCCTTTCGACCCCGCACCATGCGCCTCGTCCGTGCCGAAGCCGGGGTCGAAGAAGCCGGCGTAGTGGACGCGGAACTCGCCCACCGACGGGTCGATGGGGGTCATTTCGGCGGCCTGATCGACCGGGATCTCGACATCGTCGGACGAGGCCAGGATATAGAACTCGCCCGGATCCAGCAGCAGTTCGCCGCGCCGCAGGGTCAGCGGCTCCCAGAAGTCGCGCGGGTCGTGGCCGTCGATATGATCCAGATCGACCACCCCGGCGTGGCGTCGCCCCCGGAAGCCGACGATGTCGCCGCCCTGCAGATCGACGCCGACCGAGCGGGTCTCCAGCTTGGGCGGATCGCCGGCCTTGAGACGCAGCTGGTTCAGCCGGGTGCCCGGCCGCACCAGGATGGAGAAGGTCTGGGGCGCGACCTCCATATAGAGGGGGCCGTCATAGCCCTCGGCCACATCGTCGAAACTGGCGCCCTGATCGGTCAGCAGGCGCACGAAGACATCGACGCGGCCGGTCGAGCTTTTGGGATTGGCCCGCGCGATCAGGCCCTGGGGCAGGTTCAGCCGCTCTTGCAGGCGCACGATATAGACGCAGCCCTTTTCCAGAACGACGCCCGCGTCGGTGATCTCGATGGCGTGCATGGCCACGTCGGCGATCCGTTCCTCGACCTTGCGACGGCCGGGCAGGAAGGAGGCGCGGACGCGCCAGGCCTGGTCCGACAGGCGCAGGTCCAGGCTGGCCGGCTGGACCTGGTCGTGATCGAACGGGGTGTCGGAGGTGATGGCGCCCGCAGCGATCAGCGTCTCGATGGACTGGGCGGGCAGGATGCCGGGACGGGGCGCTTGGAAGGAGCTCATGGCGTCTGTCTCACACGGTTTTCGCGGCTTGTCTCCAAGTCGCGCTTGCAGCCCGCGCGCGGCGGGGCGAGCATATAGCCCATGCACGATGGTCCTGCCTATACCGCCGAAACCAACGGCATCCTGATCCGGGTCCGGCCCAGCTATCTGGCGGGCCAGTCGGACCCCGACGAGGGCCGCTGGGTCTGGGCCTATCAGATCGAGATCGTGAACCTGACGGGATCGACGGTGCAGCTGATGGCGCGCCGCTGGACCATCACCGACGGTCACGGCCATGTCGAAGAGGTGCGCGGCCCCGGCGTGGTCGGCGAACAGCCGGTGATCGAGCCGGGCGCCAGCTACGCCTACGCCTCGGGCTGCCCGCTGCCGACCGACAGCGGGTCGATGGTCGGCGCCTATTATATGACGGACGCGGACGGCCGCAGTTTCGAGGCGGAGATTCCGGCGTTCTCGCTGGATACGCCGGATGCGCGGCGGGTGTTGAACTGAGATCTATGAAGTTTACGATTCAGCGGGATATTTCCGCCGCAGCAGGCGCACTCTCGCTCTGCGAACGGGCGGCGTCAGGGAGATGACGACGCCGACGAGACTGGCGGCCAGCCCGACAAATCCTGAGACCATAAGGTCGTGCGTCAAGCCAAGCGCGGCGGGAAATCCAAGCGCGGCCGGAAGGGCGGCTCCAACGACGATGACGCGGTCCGGTATGCTCATGACGCCAACCTGCCGTCGTCCGCTGAAGAACTCGCTAACGTCCGCCTGTGGCTCTCTACAACCAGTTGGGACGTTTCTGATGGAAGCACCGCAACCAAGGCGGATGGGGCTGCGTCAACCCGGATGAACCGCAGCCCCGCCCCCTGGAGTCTCGCCGGCCGCTTGCGCAGGCCGGCGAGGGGGAAGTCGGCTCCCTAAAGAGCATCTCTTTGTGGCGCTATGTTCGCGACGCAGTCGCCCACGGCTTGAGCGCATTCGTGCGCTCCCGCGCGAAGCGCCGCGCTCAAGTAGCGCGAAGCGCGATAGCGCCCTTAGATGTAGCGACGAAGACTGCGGGCCAGATCCGAACCGCTTTCCTTGGCGCCGCGACGGACTTGCGGCTGGTAGGCGACGCGGGCGTGTTCGACGCAATAGACGCCTTCCGAGGCGCGGCGGCCGCAGAAGCTGAACTCGCGCGAGGACGGGTCGCCGATCGGCCATTTGCACATGTGCGCGCCCAGAGTCATGACCGTGGCCGTGCCCGGCAGGTCCGGGATCGGGGCGGCCGGGGGCGTCGGCGGGACCGGCTTGGACGAGACGGCTTCCAGGCGGCGCGGAGCCGAAGCCTGGGGCGCCTGGGCCGGGGTCGCGGCCGGAGCGGCCGGACGCGGGCGGGTGGTGCGGAAGCTGGTCGCGTTGCGCGCCGGCTGCGACGGAGCGGCCCGGCCCGACAGGCCCAGACGGTGCACCTTGCCGATCACGGCGTTGCGGGTGACCCCGCCGCCCAATTGTTTGGCGATCTGGCTCGCGGACTGGCCCTCGAGCCAGAGCTTCTTCAGCGCGCCTACGCGGTCGTCGGTCCAGCCTGCGGTCATGCCACCCTCAGCGAGTTTGGATTCAATATCTAGGTCCAGGCTCCCCCTCCGGGGTCTTGACCTACCACTAATCGTAAACCAGCCGTTAAGAGACGCAAGATGTGCGAATCAACCGTCCACAGAAACCAGATATTGAATCTTCGTTAAGGTTAAGACGGGTTCGTCAGGCGTGACGCGTGAATCGGGAGTCAGCGAAGGCCACGATTCACCAATCACGAGTCACCCCCACCTTGCGAAGCCAGGCCCCAGAGCGCATCTGGCGGCCATGACCGAGACCGCGCCGAACCTGATCTCCACCCGCCCCGCCGGCCTGCCGCAGCCGCGGCGTTATCCGGGGGTCAACTGGATCGGGGTGCAGACCCTGTATCTGCGCGAGGTGCGGCGGTTCTGGAAGGTGGGGGCCCAGACGGTGGCGGCGCCGGTGGTGACGACCCTGCTCTATATGCTGGTCTTCGTGGTCGCGCTTCAGGGCGCCCGGCCGCCGCTGCACGGCACGCCCTTCGCCCTGTTCGTGGCGCCCGGCCTGATCATGATGGCGGTGCTGAACAACGCCTTCGCCAACGCCTCGTCCAGCCTGATCCAGGCCAAGATCATGGGCACGGCCACCGACTTCCTGACCCCGCCGCTCAGCCCGCTGGAGCTGACGATGGGCTTCACACTGGGCGCCGCGACGCGCGGGGCGGTGGTCGGTCTGGTCACGGCCCTGTGCGTCCTGCCATTCGCGCCGCTCGGCGTGGCCAATATCTTCGCCATCGTCTGGTTCGCCCTGGCCGCCAGTTTCATCATGGGCATGACCGGGATTCTGGCGGGCCTTTGGAGCGAGAAGTTCGACCATCTGTCGGCGGTCCAGAACTTCATCGTCATGCCCATGACCTTCCTGTCGGGCACCTTCTATCTGGTCGACAACCTGCCCGAGCCGTTCCGCTCGTTCAGCCGCTACAATCCCTTCTTCTATCTGATCGACGGCTTCCGCTACGGCTTCATCGGCCATGCCGAGAGCAACCTGACGGTCGGCGTGATCGGTTCGGCCGTGCTGATGGTCGTCATGGGAGTCGTCTGCTGGCTGGTGTTCCGCTCGGGCTGGCGTCTGAAGAGCTAGCGCGCCGGAAGCAGCCCCGCCATAGCGTCCAGATAGGCGACGAAGGCGGTCCGGCCCTCTTCGGTCAGCCGGGCCTCGGTCAGGGGCTTGCGGCCGACGAAGCTCTTGGTCACGGCGACGAAGCCCGCCTCCTCCAGCTTTCGCAGATGGACCGACAGATTGCCGTCGGTCGTCTGCAACCGGGCCTTCAGCGTGTTGAAATCCGCCGCCTCGGCCCCGGACAGATAGGCCATGATCCCCAGCCGGATCCGCCCGTGGATCACCTCGTCGATCCGGCCGATATCGAAATCATCCGCCATCAGACGATCTCCGACGGTTCCTGCCGCATCAGGATCAGGCCGGGAACAAAGGCGACGGCGAAGATCATCCCTGCGAAAACCAGATACATGGCCATGTCGCCGGCGAACCACCCCACCACCACAGCGCCGATGTAGGACAGGATCCCCGTCATCGTCATCCAGCGCACGCACGTCATGGCGCCCGCGATTATCCAGGCCGAGCCATAGGCCACGAAGACGATGGTCGGCATGGCCATCATCACCGACCAATCGCCAGACTTAAGCCCCATGGCCATAAACCCCATCCAGGTGGCGAAGATCCCATATCCAACCGCCGACCAGGCAGAGCCGACCGCGCGATTGCCCGACGAGTTGAAGCCCGGCTTGCCCTTCATCCGACCGATCAGAACCGCCAGGGCCGCGCCGAACACGAGGCCCGCTCCGATCCAGAGCCAGACCGGCGCCCAGGGGGAGGCGTCGATCACGTCGGTGAGCAGAGCCCACTGAGCCAGATTGGCCGCCCCGAAAATAACCGCGGCCGTCACCAGCACCGGCCCCGCCAACAAAGGCGCGTGCCGCCCCTCCTGGGCCAAGGCCCGCATATAGGCGATGTCGTCCTGAATAGTCTGCGTCTCGCGCGTCATGGCGCCCTCCTCCTGAAATCCGATGATCACAGGATGTACAATGCGCTTTGGTTTGTAAAGTTCTTTTTCGGAGACCCTTTGCCGCCGACTTTTCGACGCCAGCGACGAAAAGATCTTCCCCCGCTTGCGGGGGAAGTGTCAGGCCGTGGCGCGAAGCGACACGCCTGACGATGGGGGAAGTCTTGCGTCTGAGTTGGACTTCCCTCTCAGTCGCTGGATCGCTGCGCGATCAACGCGACACCTCTCCCGCAAGCGGGAGAGGGTCTTTCGTGCGACGCCCTTATCTTTCGTACGACGCCCTTAACGGAACGGCGGCTCGTCGAAGGCGCGGAGTTTGCGCGAATGCAGGCGCGAACCCTCGTTCCGCATCAGGTCCACCGCCTGAATGCCGATCTGGAGGTGTTCCGAGATCGAGCCTTCGTAGAAGCGGTTGGCCTGGCCCGGCAGCTTGATCTCGCCGTGCAGCGGCTTGTCCGAGACGCATAACAGGGTGCCGTAGGGGACGCGGAACCGGTAACCCTGGGCGGCGATGGTGGCGCTTTCCATGTCGATGGCGACGGCCCGGCTCTGGTTGAAGCGCAGCGCCGACTTCGAATAGCGCAGCTCCCAGTTCCGGTCGTCGGTGGTGACCACCGTGCCGGTGCGCAGGCGCAGCTTGACCTCGTCGCCGGGCATGCCGCTGACTGACTTGGTCGCATCGTACAGGGCGCGCTGGACCTCGGCGATCGAGGGGATCGGAATGTCCGGCGGCAGCACCGCGTCCAGCACATGGTCGTCGCGCAGATAGGCGTGGGCCAGCACATAGTCGCCGATGGTCTGGCTGGCGCGCAGGCCGCCGCAATGCCCGATCATCAGCCAGACATGCGGGCGGGTGACGGCGAGGTGGTCGGTGATGGTCTTGGCGTTGGACGGGCCGACGCCGATATTGACCAGGGTCACGCCCTTATGGCCCGGCGCGGTCAGGTGATAGGCTGGCATCTGGTGCTTCTTCCAGGCCGTGTCACTGATCGAGGCCTCGGGATTGGGCGTGTCGCGCGTGATCACCACCCCGCCGGCGCAGGACAGGGTCTCATACGGCGTGCCCGGCGTCTGAAGCTGCTCGATGGCCCAGCGCACGAACTCGTCGACATAGCGATTATAGTTGGTGAACAGGACATAGGACTGGACGTCGTCCACCGCCGTGCCGGTGTAGTGCCGCAGCCGCGCCAGCGAGAAGTCGGTCCTCAGTCCGTCGAAATGCGACAGGGGAAAGTCGCCGCCCATATCGAACAGGCCGTCGGCGATCTCGTCGCCGATATGGGCCAGGTCCGTGGTCGGGAACCAGCGCGCCAGGGCCGCCGTCATCGACCGGTCCAGCGCCACCTCCAGTCCGTCGGTCACATAGGGGAAGGGGATTTCCTGCTTCGAGATCCCGACCTCGAAGGTCGCGGCGTACTCCTGCTCCAGCAGGCCCAGCTGTTCGGTCAGATAGGGGCGGAACAGGTCCGGCCGCGTGATCGTGGTGGCGTAGGTTCCCTGTTTCGACAGCCGGGCGTAGGCGCGCGGCTCCAGGTCCTGGGGACGATCCCCGTCCCAGCGGATGCGAAGTTCGGGATAGGCGAACACCCCTTCGGCGCGTTTCAGCGGATCGGGCCGCGCGCCGGTCTCGACGAAATCCCGCACGGCGTCGCGCAGGTTGGTCACGGATTGGGTGTAGAGGGTTTCGAGGCGGTCCAGCGCCGCCTGTGCTGTCATCTGTTCTGTCATGACTTCCTCTAGCGAAGCTTCGTGACAATGGCGAGGCGTTGCGGCTTCAATCTCGATTTCGCTGCGTTGCGAAATTCGGGTCAGTTTTCTGTTTCTGGAGGGAGATAGATCGCATACGTCAGCACAAGGGCATCGTCGCGGACGTCGAAAAACAGACTCGCGCTCCCGCCTGACGGACAGCAGTTGCCATCCTCGGCTCGCCACAGGCTTGTGTCGGCCTTCAGCAGACCTGATGGATTGTAACTGAAGGCCAAGCCTTTATTGATCCAGAGATTGGCAGGAAGTGGAGCGGGGGCGGCGCCGATCCAGCTTCCGGTCTGAATCGGAACCAGCGGGTGCGGGCCGTTCGTCCATCGAAACAGCGCATCGGCGTTGTAATTTCCGGTGCCCTGCATGAACCCTGCAATCGCGATGATGGGGTCCCTGCCATCGCCATCGCCATCGCCCTTCCAGAACACGACGGGCGCCTCGTAGGTGTCCGCCTCGGCCGCCCAGAAGATCGGGATCAGCGACGCATTCGACTCCACGAAGAGTGTGAAGCCAGCGGATGCGGCGTACTCGTCGGCGTCTCCATCCTGAATTTGCCAGTAGATGCGCGGCCTTCCCGGCGCACTCAGATAGCCACCTTTGAAGGTTTCGCAGTTCACCAGAAGGCGGGGAATACAACGCTTCGCCAACTCCTCCATAGCAAAGGCCGGTTCGGTGATCGCGTGGCCCCAGCCGGCCGGTCGGTCGCGCCAGACTCCTTTTGGATCAGCAAATCTCTCTGGCATTTGGATCTGGGGTGATCCCCATACCGGAGGGGGCTCTGACGAAATGGCGAGCAGAATGACCGGCAAGGTCAGAAGGGCTGGGAGTGCGTGTTTCATTTGGCGGTGCTCCACCGATCAGACTGCATTCGCCGCGGTTCTGTGTCGACCCACTCGATTTCGCTGCATTGCAGCAATTTATGACAGGGCGACGGTTGCGGATCGGGGCGTGACAGCGCATCTGGCCCAAATGTCTTCTTCCCCCGCGTCAGCCCCCGCCAAGAAGGAGCTCGGCTTCGTCGAGTTCGTCTGCCTGATCGCCCTGATGATGGCGCTGAACGCCCTGGCCATCGACTCCATGCTGCCGGCCCTGCCGCACATCGGCGCCGACCTGAACGTGGCGACCGACAACGACCGCCAGTGGGTGGTGACCGCCTATCTGCTCGGTTTCGGCGGGGCCCAGTTGTTCTACGGCCCGCTGGCGGACCGGTTCGGGCGCAAGCCTGTCCTGCTGTTCGGCGTCGGCGTCTATGTGGTGTTCAGCCTGCTGGCGACCCTGGCGCCCACCTTCGACATGCTGATCCTGGCGCGGATCGGCCAGGGCCTGGGCAGCGCCTGCACCCGCGTGCTGGCCGTCTCCATCGTGCGCGACCGCTACGAAGGCCGCACCATGGCCCGGGTCATGTCCTTCAGCTTCCTGGTCTTCCTGGGCGTGCCCATCCTGGCCCCGTCGATCGGCCAGATGATCATGCTGGTCGGGCCGTGGCGCTGGATCTTCGCGGGTCTGGGCCTGATCGGCGTGGGCCTGATCGTCTGGGCGTCGCTTCGTCTGCCCGAGACGCTGAAGCCCGAGGATCGGCTGCCGATCCGGGTGAAGCGCCTGACCTCGGCCTACAGGACCGCCCTGACCGACCGCACCGCCGTCGGCTACACCCTGGCCATGACGGCCATCACCGGGGCGCTGTTCGGCTTCATCAACTCGTCGCAGCAGATCTTCTCCGACGTCTTCGACGCCGAGGCGGCCTTCCCGGCCGTCTTCGCCCTGATCGCCGGCGGCATCGCCGTGGCCTCGATCGTCAATGCGCGGCTGGTGGTCCGGCTCGGATCGCGCAAGATCTCGCACACGGCCCTGATCGGCTTCACCGCCATTTCGGCCATCCACGCCGCCGTGGCGATCAGCGGGCATGAATCGATCTGGACCTTCGCCGTGCTGCAGACCCTGACCATGTTCTGCTTCGGCCTGATCGCCGGCAACTTCG
This sequence comes from Brevundimonas sp. GW821-FHT10A07, assembly GCF_059415785.1. Classification (NCBI taxonomy): domain Bacteria; kingdom Pseudomonadati; phylum Pseudomonadota; class Alphaproteobacteria; order Caulobacterales; family Caulobacteraceae; genus Brevundimonas; species Brevundimonas sp. GW821-FHT10A07. The sequence continues at coordinate 49,012 of NZ_JBWKNX010000016.1, read as the reverse complement.
GCACCATGGCCATGGAGACCATGGGCCATATCGCCGGCACCGCCGCCTCGATCCAGGGCTTCGTCTCCACCATCTTCGGCTCCCTGCTGGGTTTTGCGGTGGGTCAACAGTTCAACGGCACCACCGTGCCCATGGTGCTGGGCTTCACCGTCTTCGGCCTGATCGCCCTGGCCTGGGTCCTGTTCGCCGAGCGCGGCCGGCTGTTCCGGTCGCATCACGCGCCCGGCGCGACGGCGCACTGAGGCTTTACCGACCGCAGGCTTGATCTTTTCGACGTTTCCGCGCGTTCTCCGGACAACCCCTCTGGTCAGCCCCGGAAAGCCTCGATGAAGCGCAAAGCCTTCGGTCTCGTCTCCGCCCTCGCCCTTGCTTCGGTTCTCGGCCTCGGCGCCTGTTCCACCCCGACCGGAGGAACCGCGTCGATGACGCCGCCCGCCATCGCCCCCGCGCCCGGCCCCGACGCGGTCGACAGCCACACCTACGCCCGGCCCGAGATCGCCCGCGTCGTCGACGTCGCCCTGGACCTGACCGCCGACTTCAACGCCAAGACCCTGTCGGGGACGGCGACCCTGGACATCCTGGCCGCCCCCGGCGCCAATGAGGTGATCCTGGACATCCGCAACCTGGACATCCAGGACGTTCGCGACGCCTCCGGGCAACCGCTGCGCTATGTCGTCGGCGACAATGACGCCATCAAGGGCCAGCCCCTGACCGTCTATTTCCCGGCCTTCGCCGCCAATGAGCGGCGCAAGATCACCGTCCGCTATTCGACCCGTCCCGACGCGGCGGCCCTGCAATGGCTGAGCCCGACCCAGACGGCGGGCGGCCAGAAACCCTATCTGTTCAGCCAGGGCCAGGCCATTCTGACCCGCACCTGGGTTCCGACCCAGGACAGCCCCGGCATCCGCCAGACCTATTCGGCCCGCATCACCGCACCGGCCGACCTGACCGTGGTCATGAGCGCCGACCAGCTGACGCCCAAGGGCGAAGCCGCCGCAAATGGCATGAAGTCCTGGCGCTTCCGGATGGACAATCCGATCCCGCCCTATCTGATCGCCATCGGGGTCGGCGACATCGCCTTCGCGCCCTTCGATGAGCGGACCGGGGTCTGGACCGAGCCCAGCCGCCTGCGCGCCGCCGCCGCCGAACTGGAGCCGACCGCCGAAATGGTGGACGCGGCCGAGAAGCTGTACGGCCCCTATCGGTGGGGCCGCTACGACCTGCTGGTCCTGCCGCCCAGCTTCCCGTTCGGCGGGATGGAAAACCCCAAACTGACCTTCGCCACCCCGACCATCATCGCCGGCGACCAGTCGCTGGTCTCGTTGGTGGCGCATGAACTGGCCCACTCCTGGTCCGGCAATCTGGTCACCAACGCCACCTGGAACGACTTCTGGCTGAACGAGGGCTTCACCACCTATTTCGAGAACCGGATCATGGAGTCGATCTACGGCCATGACCGGGCGGTGCAGGAACAGGTGCTGAGCTGGGACGGGCTGCAGGACGAGCTGAAATCCCTGCCCGCCGCCGACACCCGGCTGCATCTGGACCTGACCGGCCGCGACCCCGACGACGGCATGAACACCATCGCCTATGACAAGGGTTCGGCCTTCCTGCGCACCATCGAGCGGATCGCGGGGCGCGATAAGTTCGACGCCTGGCTGCGCGGCTATTTCGACCGCAACGCCTATCGGCCGATGACCACGGCCATGTTCCTGGAGGACATCCGGACCCATCTGGTGAGGGGCGACGCGGCTCTGGAATCCGAACTGCAGCTGGACGCCTGGGTCTATCAGCCCGGCCTGCCGTCCAACGCCGTGGTCCCGGTCTCGAACGCCTTCACCCCGGTCGATGCGGCCGCCGTGGCCTTCTTCAAGGACAAGGGACCGGCCTCCGCCATTCCGTGGGCGGAGTGGAACACCCAGCAGCGCCAGCGTTTCCTGGGCTGGCGCCCAGAGGGCCTGGCCGCCAACGCCGACTGGCTGACCGCCGCCCAGCTGGCGGATCTGGAGCGCACCCTGAACCTGGCGAACGAAGGCAACAGCGAACTGACCTTCGCCTGGCTGCAGATCGCCCTGGCCCACCGCTATCAGCCTGCGGTCGCCACGGCGGAGAAATTCCTGACCAGCCAGGGCCGGCGCAAGTTCGTCCTGCCCCTGTTCCAGACCCTGTGGAACGAGGGCGACTGGGGCCGCCCCATCGCCCGCCGCATCTACGCCGAGGCCCGGCCGCTGTACCATCCCGTGACCAGCGGTTCGGTCGACCAACTGGTCGGCCGGCCGTAACGCAAAAGACCCTCTCCCGCTTGCGGGAGAGGTAGCCCGGCGTTCGCGAAGCGAACCAGGGTCGGAGAGGGGAGTCTGATTTCAGAAGAAAAACTCCCCCCATCGTCAGGCGTGTCGCTTCGCGCCACGACCTGACACTTCCCCCGCAAGCGGGGGAAGGTGGGCCTCGCCCCCCGCCCCTAAAGGTTGACCACGCTCGCGCCGGCCTCATCCGACAGCCGCTCCGCCAGGACGGCGCGGTGGCAGCCGGCGTGGTCGGCCTCGAAGCACAGCAGGGCCACGCGCTTCTCGCCCGCCAGCGCCTTCAGCCGCTCATATTCCATCTGGGCCTGGGGCTCGGCCAGATGGTCGGCGAAGATGGCGCGCATTTCGGCGACATGACCCTTGCGGGCCGCATCCCGCCCCGCCTTGGGCGTGCCCAGGCCGCGCAGGTGGAGATAGTCGATCCCCTCGGCCTTCAGGCTCTCGCCCAGAATCGTCTTGGAAAACCCGGCGCGGCGCGAGGCGGCGACGGCGCGGACATCGATCAGAAGATCGACCCCGGCCGCCTTCAGCCGGTCGATCACCTGGGCCTGGGTCGCGCCCTCGTAGCCGATTGTGAAGACTTTCATGGGTCGCAGATAGGGGCGGCGGCCACGATCGCCAGCTTGACAGTCCAACGCCGCGTTGCGGTGCGGCGCCCTATCGTTTATCCCGCCGACACGGATTTCGACTGGAGCTTTCCCCATGGCTGACCTCGCCCCCGGCGTCGTGACCCTCTTCGGAGGATCCGGCTTCATCGGATCGCAGGCGGTGCGCGCCCTGGCCCGTCGCGGCTGGCGCATCCGCGTTGCGGTGCGCAACCCGGTTCTGGCCATCGAGGTCCAGCCCCTGGGCGATCCGGGCCAGATCCAGTTCATGCGCTGCGACGTGACCAATGCCGAGGATGTGGCGGCGGCGGTGCGCGGCTCGCACGCCGTGGTCAATCTGGTCGGCGTCCTGCACGACGGCGGCGGCAAGCGCGGCTTCAAGAGCGCCCATGTCGAGGCCGCCAGGAATATCGCCCAGGCGTCCAAGGCCGCCGGGGTGGAGCGCGTCGTCCAGATCTCGGCCATCGGCGCCGACTCCAACAGCCGCTCCGCCTACGCCCGCACCAAGGGTGAGGCCGAGAACGAAATTCGCGCCGTCTATCCGGACGCCGTCATCCTGCGCCCGTCCCTGGTGTTCGGCGCCAGCGACGGCTTCCTGAACCGGTTCGCCGCCATGGCGACCATGGCCCCCGCCCTGCCGCTGATCGGCGGCGGCAAGACCCGGTTCCAGCCGGTCTATGTCGGCGACGTGGCCGAGGCCGTCGCCCGCGCCGTGATCCGCGGCGACGCGGCCGGCCGCACCTTCGAACTGGGCGGTCCGGACGTCTTCAGCTTCCGCGAAGTGCTGGAGCTGGTGTGCCGCGAGACCGGCCGCAATCGGCCGCTTCTGCCCATCCCCTTCCCCGTCGCCCGCCTGATGGGTTCGGTGTTCCAGACCGTCGCCCTTCTGGGCCTGACCCCGCCCCTGACCCGCGATCAGGTCGTCATGCTTCAGTCCGACAACATCGTCTCGCCGGACGCCGCCGGCCTGACCGACCTGGGCATGGTTCATCCGACCAGCATGGGCTCCATCGCCCCCTCCTATCTGTGGCGCTATCGCGACGGCGGCCAGTTCGCCGTCTCGCCCGCCCACTGACGCCCCCTTCGCCGGCCTGACGCCCGGCCGTGAAAACGGCCCATTCTAACTTAAGACCCGGCCGTGAAAACGGCCGGGCGATCTTCGCACGGCGGAACAAATAGTGCACAACCTTCGGATGCCCGCCACGCAAACCCAGTTCCGCCCCGACCAGGACCCGACGCTGGACGACGCCCGGTCCCTGCTGTCGCGCGTCTGGGGCCATGGGGATTTTCGCGGCCTGCAAAGCCAGGTGGTGGCCGAGATCCTGGCCGGGCGCGACGCCTTGGCCGTGCTGCCGACCGGCGGCGGCAAGAGCGTCTGCTATCAGATCCCGGCCATCCTCCGCCCCGGCCTGGGCCTCGTGGTCTCGCCCCTGATCGCCCTGATGACCGACCAGGTCGAGGCCCTGAAGCAGCAGGGCGTCGCCGCCGCCCGGCTGGATTCCGGCGTCTCGCTGGACGAGCGGTCGGCGATCTGGGCCGCGGCCCGGTCCGGCGATCTGGACCTGCTGTATGTCTCGCCCGAAGGCCTGGCGGCGGGGGCCATGATGGACCGGCTGGCCGAACTGCCCCTGAGCCTGATCGCCATCGACGAGGCCCACTGCGTCAGCCAGTGGGGGCACGATTTCCGTCCCGACTATCGCAACCTGGGTCTGCTGGCCGAGCGGTTCCCGAACGTCCCGCGCATCGCCGTCACCGCCACCGCCGACGCCCGCACCCGCGACGACATCCTGCGCTCGCTGCGGCTGGAACAGGCCAAGGTCTTCGTCGACAGCTTCGCCCGCCCCAACCTGCAGCTGTCGGCCGAGCGCAAGGAGAGCGCCTCGCGCGCCAAGACCGACGCCCGGGTCATCGAACTGGTGCGTGAGCGGCGCGGCAAGCCGGGCGTGGTCTATTGCGGCAGCCGCGACGGCTGCGACCGCGTGGCCCAGGCCCTGCGCGACGCCGGGACCAACGCCATCGCCTATCACGCGGGCATGGACAACAAGGAGCGGGACCGCCGGCTGGAGCGTTTCCTGGCCGAGGACGGGGCCGTCATGGTGGCCACCATCGCCTTCGGCATGGGGGTGGACAAGGCCGACGTCCGTTTCGTCATCCACGCCGATCCGCCGGGGTCGCTAGAGGCCTATTGGCAGGAGATCGGCCGGGGCGGCCGCGACGGCGAACCGGCCGAGGGCATCACCCTGTACGGCCCCTCCGACATCGCCTGGACCCTGCGCCGGCTGGACAGCCGCCCGATGGCCGAGGAGGTCAAACAGGTTCAGGTGCGCAAGGCCCGCCAGTTGTTCGCCATGCTGGACGGCGCCGTCTGCCGCGCCCAGGCCGTGCGCCGCTATTTCGGCGAGACCGACGCGGAGCCTTGCGGCGTCTGCGACATCTGCGGCGACCCGCCGCTTCTCTATGACGCCACCGTCCCCGCGCAAAAGGCCCTGGCGGCGGTCCAGCGTCTGGGCGGCCGGTTCGGCCGGGGCCGGATCGTCGACCACCTGACCGGCCGGACCAAGGCGGTCCAGCCGTGGGAGCAGCAGCTGTCCACCTGGGGCATAGGCGCCGACATCTCGCCCAACGGCTGGCGCGACATCGTCGATCACCTGTTGTTCGAGGGCCTGCTGGTCGAGGATCCGAACGACGGCAAGCCCCTGGTCGGTCTGGGCGACGGCGAGGCGGTACGCGCCGTCTACAAGGCCGAACGCAAGATCGAGGTGCGCCGCGTGCCCGCCGGCTACGACGCCGGCACGCGCTCGGGCAATCCGCGCAATCGCCGCGACCGCACCGGCGAGGGCCGCAACGCCGCGCTCGAGACCATGGACGCCGACGTCCGCGCCCGGTTCGAGGCCCTGCGGGCCTGGCGCCGCGACCGCGCCTCGGAACAGCACGTCCCGCCCTATGTCATCTTCCAGGACAAGACCCTGCTGGAAATCGCCCACGCCGAGCCCGGCGACCTCGCCGCCCTCGCCGCCCTGCCCGGCGTCGGCCAGTCGAAGCTGGACCGCTACGGCAAGGGGGTGCTGGAGACGTTGGCGAAAGGCTTGGAGCCCGAAGACGGTCGTCCCTCGGACATCATCGACCGGGCGCGCGATTTGCGCCGAGAGATGAGTTTGCCCGAGGTCCAGCTATGGCAGGCGCTGCGGGGCGAGAAATTGGGCGGGCTGAAGTTCCGCCGCCAGCATCCGATCGCCCCCTATGTGCTCGACTTTTATTGCGCCGGCGCGCGACTGGCGGTCGAGATCGACGGAGAAAGTCATGAAGGGCGAGGCGCTCAAGACGCCCGGCGCGACGCCTTCTTGCTGGATCAGGGCATACGCACCCTGCGGATTCCGGCCCGCGACGTCCTTAACGACCTGACCGCCGTCACCGACCATATCCATCGCGAGGCCCGCAGCCGCTAAGACCCTCTCCCGCTTGCGGGAGAGGTGGCCCGGCGTTCGCGCAGCGAACCAGGGTCGGAGAGGGAAGTGTCGCTCAAAGGGAGACTTCCCCCATCGTCAGGCGTGTCGCTTCGCGCCACGACCTGCCACTTCCCCCGCAAGCGGGGGAAGGTCTGCACCTATCCCATGAACCGTTCCACCGCCGCCTGAAAGCGTGCGGGCTGGTCGATCATGACCTGGTGGTCGGCGCCCTCGATGCGGACGAATTGTGCGGGCCGGCGCAGGGTGGAGAAGCCGTAGCGGTACAGGCCCTCCAGCCGGTTGCGCGGGTTGTTCGTGTCCCGCGTCCAGCCATAGACCACCGTGACCGGAGCGGTGACGTCGCGCAGCCGTTGGCGCAGATCGACCGTCAGGGCTTCGTACAGGCCCTGGGCCAGCACCCGCCGGTCGCCGCCCTGCAGCCCCAAGCCGTCGAACACCATATCGCCCGCCAGGCCCAGATCGCCGCCCAGGGCCGAGACCTGGCCCTTCAGCGCCTGGTCCCCGAACAGCATCAGGGCCTGATAACCCAGCCGCGCCAGGGGCTCGACCTCGCGGGCGGTGACGCGGGAATCGACCAGGGCCGGAAAGAAGGGGGCGGAATCGACCACCATCACCCGGCCGATCCGGTCCCGCATGTCCGCCGCGACCCGCAGCGCGATCTGGCCGCCCAGCGAATGGCCGATCAGGGCGGGGCGCGAAAGCCGCTGTTCGCGAATATAGCGTTCGATCTCCAGAGCGGCGGGCGCGGCCAGGGCGCCGCCGGCGTTGGCGCCGATATCCGTCTGGCCGAAGCCCCGGATGGTGACCAGATGGACCCGATACCGGCCCTCCAGCTTGTCCGCCGTCGACCGCCAGGCCGCCCCGGTTGAGCCCAGGCCCGGAATAAAGACGATATCCGGCCCCGCGCCCCGCGTCTCGACGATGATCCGGTCGGAACGGAAGGCGGGGGCGAGAGACGCCGATACTGGCGCCCGGGCGACGGCGGCGCCAGGCAGGACGACGAACAGGATCGCGAAAAGCGGAGCAAGAAGACGGCGCATGACCCGCACCTAACGCACGATCACGGCGATCGGTTGACGGCCGCGACCGTGAGTCATCGCCCCTTGAAGTCCGGCTTGCGCTTGTCGACGAAGGCGGACATGCCCTCCTTCTGGTCCTCGAAGGCGAAGAGAGAGTGGAACAGGCGGCGCTCGAACCGCACGCCCTCGGTCAGGGTCGTCTCAAGGGCGACGTTGACCAGTTCCTTGTTCATCATCACCGCCAGCGGGCTCTGGGCCGCGATCTTGGCGGCGGCGGCGCGGGCTTCGTCCAGCAGTGCGTCGGCGGCGACCACCCGGCTGACCAGGCCGGCGCGTTCGGCCTCGGCGGCGTCCATCATCCGGGCGGTCAGGATCATGTCCATGGCCTTGGACTTGCCGACCAGACGCGTCAGCCGCTGCGAGCCGCCGATGCCGGGCGCCACGCCCAGATTGATCTCGGGCTGGCCGAACTTCGCCGTCTCGGACGCGATGATGAAATCGCACAACATCGCCAGTTCGCAGCCGCCGCCCAGGGCGTAGCCCGACACGGCCGCGATGATCGGCTTGCGGAAGCGCATGATCCGGTCATGGCCCAGGGCGAAGAAATTGCCCTTGAACATGTCGGCGTAGGACTGATCCGCCATCTCCTTGATGTCGGCCCCGGCGGCGAAGGCCTTGGCCGAGCCGGTCAGGATCAGGCAGCGCACGCTGTCGTCGGTCTCGACCGCATCCAGGAAGGCCGCCAGTTCGCCGAACAGGGTCGAGTTCAGGGCGTTCAGCGCCTCCGGCCGGTTCAGGGTCACGACGGCGTAGCCGTCGGCGCAGCGTTCGATCAGCAGGGTGGAATAGGCGTCGGCCATGGGCGGTCTCCTTTGAGCGCGGTCATACAGTGACGCAGGCGGGCTTGCTACCGGCGCGGCGTCAAGGCCAGCGTCAGGCCGGCGCGCACCAGTTCGGCGACGACCGCCATGCCGAGCAGCAGATTGGCGGCGATCACCTGGCCGCGCGCGCCCGACAGATCCAGCGTCCAGCCGAAGACGGATGAAAGCGCCAGGACCAGGGCCGAGAGCAGGATCAAGCCGACCAGCAGCATCAGGGCGACATGCCCCGCCTTCAGCGCCGCCTGAAGCGTCGGCCCGTCGTCCAGCGCACGGGTGCGCCGTCGAAGCAGACGGGCGATCAGCCCGGTGGCGGCCCCTTCTGCGACGACGGCGACGATCAGGGCGGCGAGAAACCACCAGATCAGTCCCCCGAGATCGCCGGAGCGCAGACCTTGAGCGAAATGAAGGAAATAGGCGCCCCAGACCAGGACGCCGACCACCAGACTGATCCACAGATGGATTTTGCGCATGGTGCGAACCTCCTCGGGACTACGTCTTCTGGCAGGACGGGCAGTAGAAGGTCGAGCGACCACCCTGGACGATGCGCGCCACGACGCCGGAGCAGCCTTCGCCCTGACAGGCTTGACCCTCGCGGCCATAGACGTCGAACCGGTGCTGGAAATAGCCCTGGCCGCCCTCGGCGTTGGCGAAATCCTTCAGGGTCGATCCGCCCGCGGCGATGGCGTCGTTCAGCACGTCGCGGACGACGGCGGCCAGCCGCTCCAGCCGCGCCTTCGAGACCGATCCGGCCGCGACCAGGGGCGAGATGCGGGCGCGATAAAGCGCCTCGCAGACATAGATGTTGCCCAGTCCGGCGACGATCCGCTGGTCCAGCAGCGAGACCTTGATGTTCTGTGTCTTGCCGGCGAAGGCCTCGACCAGGTGCGCGCCGGAGAAACCATTGCCCAGGGGCTCGGGGCCCAGGCCGGCGAACCACGGGTGGACCTCGACCTGGTCGGTCGGGATCAGGCCCATGAAGCCGAACCGGCGCGCGTCGGCGTAGCCGATGCGGGTCGCGACGCCGTCGCGCACGGCGCAGCCGCTGAAATGCTCGTGCTTGCCGGCGATGGGCGCCGCCTCCTCGAACTCGCCCAGCTGGGTTCCGTCCAGGGTGAAACGGCCGGTCATGCCCAGATGGGTGATCCAGGTCTCGCCGCTAGACAAAGGCATCAACAGATATTTGGCCCGTCGGTCGATCCGTTGGACCGTCGCCCCCACCAGCCGCTCGACGAACCGGTCGGGAAAGGGAAAACGCAGATCGGGCCGGTTGATCCTGACCCGGGACAGGCGCGCGCCCGCCAGTACGGGCGTCAGGCCGCGTCGGACGGTTTCGACCTCGGGGAGTTCTGGCATGGGTCGGTCCTAGCCCCTCGGTGATCGCGGGCCAAGCGGATCGTCCGCCCCCGCTGCGATCTTCAGAAAACCTTGTTCGAACCGACGTTCAGCCGACACCCTGGTCTGTCATCCGTTTTAGGCGCACTCCGGGGGGAACGTGTCTCAATCGATCATCATCCGCCGGCCCGGCGTCCGCGTCTCGAACCTGATTCGTTCGGTCGGTCTGACGCGCGACGACGCCGCGATCCTGGCGGCGGCGGCCGTTTTGGCGGTCAGCGTCTATTTCCTGGCCTTTCCCGGCGTCGATATTGCGGTCAGCCGCCTGTTCTACCGGCCCGAAGCCGGCTTCTTCCTGGCCGACAATCCCCTGCTGAAGGCGTTGCGCAAAAGCTCCTCCCTCGTTCTGGCCCTTATGCTTCTGGGCGTGATCGGCCGACTGGCGTGGCGCGCCCTGCGTCGCCGGCCTCTCGGCGCCGCCGCGCGCCGCGCGGTCTTCGTCCTGGCCGCCCTCGCGGTCGGGCCGGGCCTGGTGGTCAATCTGGTGCTGAAGGGGCTGTGGGGCCGCGCCCGTCCGGTTCAGATCGACCAGTTCGGCGGCGACGCGGCCTTTACCCCCGTCTGGATGGTCAGCGACGCCTGCCAGTCCAACTGCTCCTTCGTCTCGGGCGAGGGCTCCAGCGCGGCCTGGATGGTCGGGGTCCTGCTGGTAGTGACGCCGGCGAAATGGCGGCCGGTCGTCCTGCCCCTCGCCGTCGTCTACGCCTTCGCCCTGTCGATGAACCGGCTCGCCTTCGGGGGGCATTTCCTGTCGGACATCCTGCTGTCCTGGGCCCTGACCGCCCTGGTCATGACGGGGGTGTATCGGGTGACGGTGGCCTCGCCCGGCCTGGTTCGTCGGGCGCGGCGGCGGTTCCGAGGGCTGCAGCCCCTCCCCGCCTGAGCGTTGTCTGGGCGTGACCGGTTGCCGCAGGCGGCGTTATGGGCTTACGTCCGCGTCGAACGTGGGAACCGATCTCGATGACTGACGCCGCCGCTGCGCCCCAAAGCCCTGCCCAAAAGGGCCGGCTTGAACTGACCCTTCGCGCCCTTGTGCTGGGCTGCCTGCTGGCGGTGATCTTCACCGCCGCCAACACCTATCTGGGCCTGCTGGTCGGCCTGACCTTCGCCTCTGCCATTCCGGCGGCGGTCATATCGATGGCGGTGCTGCGCGCCTTCCGCACCTCGACCATCTGGGAGAACATGACCGTCCAGACCGTGGCCTCGGTCGGCGGGGCCATGAGTTCGATCATCTTCGTCCTGCCCGGCCTGGTGATGATCGGCTGGTGGCTGGAGTTTCCCTTCTGGCAGTCGGTGGCCATCTGCATCCTGGGCGGCGTGCTGGGGGTGACCTTCTCCATCCCGCTGCGCCGCGCCCTGGTGACCAACGGCGGCCTGCCCTACCCCGAGGGCGTCGCCGCCGCCGAGGTGCTGAAGGTCGGCTCGCGCGGCGCCGAACAGACCGAGAGCGCGGTGCGCGAGAACAAGTCCGGTCTGTGGATCGTCGTCGCCGGCGCTGTCGTCTCGGCCGGCTACGCCCTGCTGGTCGCGGGTCGCGTCTTCGCCGGCGAGGCGGCGAAATTCTTCAAGCTGCCGGCCGCCCTGGGCGGCGGCGCCACCGGCATGGGTTTCGGCATGCAGTTCGCGCTTCTGGGCGCCGGCCACCTGATCGGTCTGACCGTGGGCCTGGCCCAGCTGTTCGGTCTGATTTTGGCCTGGGCCATCGCCGTGCCGATCCTGACCAGCCCCGACACCGTGGCCTGGCTGACGGCGCACGGGATCCCCTCCATCGCCTCCACCCTGCCCGCCGGCGCGCCGGCCGAGGAGCTGGCGGCGACCGTCTGGAGCCGTGAAGTCCGCTTCATGGGCGCCGGCGTCATCGGCGTCGCCGCCATCTGGACCCTGGTCAAGCTGGCCGGCCCGCTGATCGGCGGCCTGACCTCCGCCCTGGCCGCCAACGCCAAACGCGCCCACGGCGAGGTGCTGGAACGCACCGAACAGGACCTGCCCATCAAGCTGGTCGGCGCGATTTCGGTCGCCTGCCTGGTCGGCATCGCCGGCCTGCTGGCCTGGTTCGCCCAGAGCGCCCCCGCCCTGGCGGGATCGACCCCGCTGCTGGTCATCGGCGGCCTGGTCTATGTCGTCCTGATCGGTTTCGCCGTCGCCGCCATCTGCGGCTATATGGCCGGCCTGATCGGCTCGTCGAACAGCCCGGTCTCGGGCGTCGGCATCCTGGCGGTCGTGATCGCCTCGCTGCTGATGCTGGGCGTCATGGCCATCGCGGGCGTGCCGGCCGATCCGTCGATCATCGCCTTCGCCCTGATCGTCACCGCCGTGGTCTTCGCCGTCGCCGTCATCGCCAATGACAATCTTCAGGACCTGAAGACCGGCCAACTGATCGAGGCCACGCCCTGGCGCCAGCAGGTCGCCCTGATCGTCGGCGTCGGCGCCGGCGCCATCGTCATTCCCCTGATCCTGAACCTGCTGAACCAGGCCTTCGGCTTCGAGGGCGGGCCGCCCGCCATCGTCGAGGGCGCCAAGACCCTGGCGGCGCCCCAGGCCACCCTGATCTCGGCCCTGGCGCGCGGCGTCATCGGCGGCGATCTGCGCTGGGACCTGATCGGCTTGGGCGCGGTGATCGGCGTGATCATCATCGTGCTGGACGCCGTCGTGTCCAGGGCCACCAAGGGCAAGGTGAAACTGCCGCCGCTCGCCGTCGGCATCGGCTTCTATCTGCCCGCCGCCGTCACGACCATGCTGGTCATCGGCGCCGTCTGCGGCTGGATCTACGACAAGGCGGTCTCCAGCACCCGTTACGCCGACGTGGCGCGCCGCATGGGGGTGCTGCTGGCCTCGGGCCTGATCGTCGGCGAGAGCCTGTTCGGCGTCTTCACCGCCGGGGTGATCGTGGCCACGCGCGACGACGCGCCGTTCGCCATGCTGCCCGAGGGTTCGGCCTGGCCGGCCATGCTGGCGGGGATCATCGGCTTCGCCGTCGCGGTGTTCGCCCTCTACGCCTGGACGCGGAGCCGCGCCAAGGCGGTGTGACACAACACCTCTCCCTCCCCCTGCGGGGGAGGGGGGCGGAGGCGTAGCCGGAGCCGGGTGGGAGCGGCAGGGCGACACATCGCAGACCTGACTTGATTCAGATCGGTGCGCCCCCGCCTGGCCGCCCCCACCCCGTCGCTGCGCGACGCCCCTCCCCCGCAGGGGGAGGGAGAACCGCTAGGCCGCCCGCGTCGCCACCATCATATAGTTGATGCCCGCATCGTCGCTCTGGCTCCAGCGGTCGGTCAGAGGATCGTAGTTCAGGCCGTAAGGCCCCTCGACCGCCACAGCCTCGGCCGCCAGCATCGCCCGGATCTCGTCGGGCTTCAGGAACTGTCGCCAGTCGTGCGTGCCCGCCGGCACCCAGCGCAGGATGTACTCCGCCGCCACCTTGCCCAGGGCCAGGGACTTCAGCGTGCGGTTCAGGGTGGCGACCATCATCACCCCGCCCGGCCGGACCAGGCGCGAACAGGCGCGGACGAAGCCCTCAGGGTCGGCGACATGCTCGATCACCTCCATGGTCAGGACCACGTCGAACGGCCCCGCCCCCTCGGCCTCGATCTGTTCAACCGTCGCGGCGCGATAGGCGATGTCCAGCCCGACCATCTCGGCGTGGGCCCGCGCCGTGCCGATATTCTCGGACGAGGCGTCGATGGCGGTTACGGCAAAGCCCATCCGCCGCATCGGTTCGGCGATCAGCCCGCCGCCGCAGCCGACGTCCAGAAGCGTCAGCCCCTCGAACGGGCGACGCGCCTTCGAATCCCGCCCCAGACGGGTACAAAGCTGCTCGCGGATCAGCGCCAGACGGGCCGGATTGAACCGGTGCAGGGGCGCGAACGGCCCGTGCGCATCCCACCATTCGGCCGCCTGGGCCGAGAAGCGGGCCACGTCGGCCGGGTCGATCGATGCGCCAAATGCGCCTTCGGACGAATTTTGCGGAAAACCATGCCCTTCGCGGGGTAGGCGAGACGGTGCGGCGTCGCTAGAAGCGGTCATGGCGCGAGGGATGAACCTTCGCGCCCTTTCACGCAAGCAGGGGGCGGAACGCCACGATGACGCGGCCCGATTCTTCACGATCCGACACCACGCGACTGGTGATGAAGTTCGGCGGCACCTCGATGGGCGACCTCGAACGGATTCGGCGCGCGGCGCGAATCGTCGCCGCCGAGGCCGCGTCCGGCAAGAAGGTCGCCGTCGTCGTCTCCGCCATGGCCGGCAAGACCAACGAACTGGTCGCCTGGACCGACGGCGCCGGCCCGGCCGCGGCGGGCCTGCCGCTCAGCGACGACGAATATGACGTGGTGGTCGCCTCGGGCGAACAGGTGACGGCCGGGCTTCTGGCTCTGACCCTGCGCAACATGGGGCTGAACGCCCGCTCGTGGATGGGCTGGCAGGTGCCGATCATCACCGACGACGCCCACGCCCGCGCCCGCATCATCGACATCCCCGGCGAGAAACTGGGCGCCGCCCTCGACGCGGGCGAGATCGCCATCGTCCCCGGCTTCCAGGGCGTCACCCCCGACGGCAAGATCACCACCCTGGGCCGCGGCGGGTCCGACACCTCGGCCGTGGCCGTGGCCGCCGCCCTGTCCTGCCCCTGCGACATCTATACCGACGTGGACGGGGTCTATACGACCGACCCGCGCATCGAGAGCCGCGCGCGCCGCCTGGCTAAGGTCTCCTATGAGGAGATGCTGGAAATGGCCTCATTGGGGGCCAAGGTGCTGCAGACCCGCTCGGTCGAGCTCGCCATGGCCAAACAGGTGCCGGTGCGCGTCCTGTCCAGCTTCATCGAACCGGACGCGTCCGGCCAAATGCCCGACAAGGGCGGAACCCTGATCTGCGACGAGGAGGAGATCTTGGAAAAGCGCATCGTGTCCGGTGTGACCATGAGCCGTGACGAGGCCCGCATCACCCTGCTGGGCCTGTCCGACCGTGTGGACGCCCCCGCCGACGTCTTCACCCGCCTGGCCGAGGCCAACGTCAATGTGGACATGATCGTCCAGAGCCAGTCGCGCACCGCCGGGGCGGTCAACCTGACCTTCACGACCGGCCGTCGCGACGCCGTCCGCGCCGCCGACCTGATGAAGGCCGCCCAGGCCGAGATCGGCATCGAGGAAATCCGGGTCGACGAGGATGTCGCCAAGGTGTCCGTCGTCGGGGTCGGCATGCGCAGCCACGCCGGTGTGGCCCAGACCATGTTCAAGGCCCTGGCCGACAAGGGCGTCAAGTTCCAGGCCATCTCGACCTCGGAAATCAAGATCAGCGTCCTGATCGACGCGGCGTACGCCGAACTGGCCGTGCGCGCATTGCATTCGGCTTACGGGCTGGACGCGATATAGGATGATTTGAACAGGCGCCTCGGCGCCGGAGCGCGGGAGCGCGGGAGCCATAATGCCGGCAGGCGGCGCGATGACCAGAGGACCTCGGATCCTCCTGCGCCAGATCCGCGAGGCTCTGGGCGGGGCCGGCGCGGGCGCGACCCCGGCGCAGGACCGTCTGAACATGGTGGTGCGGATCATCGCCCGATCCATGGTCGCCGAGGTCTGCTCCATCTATCTGCGCCGCGCCTCGGGCGAGCTGGAGCTGTTCGCCACCGAGGGCCTGAACCCCGACGCCGTCCACAACACCCGCCTGCGCCCCGGCGAAGGCCTGGTGGGCGAGGTGGCCCGGATGGCCCAGCCGATCAGCCTGTCGGACGCCCCGTCGCACCCGTCCTTCTCGTATCGGCCGGAAACGGGCGAAGACCCCTATCACGCCTTCCTCGGCGCCCCCCTGCTGCGCGGCGGCCGCGCCATCGGCGTCCTGGTCGTCCAGAACCGCACCGAGCGGCGCTATGACGAGGAGGAGGTCGAGGACATCCAGACCATCGCCATGGTCCTGTCCGAGACGGTGTCCTCCGGCGAACTGCTGGAACAGGACGAGCTGCGCGACGTCGAACTGGCGCCCCACCGGCCCGAACGGCTGAAGGGCCAGAAGTTCGGCGACGGTCTGGCGGTCGGCCGGGTCGTCCTGCACGAAGCGCCACTGCCGCCCGAGAAACTGCTGTCCGAAGACCCGGCGATGGAGGAGGCTCGGCTGAAGCTGGCCCTGGCCTCGCTCAAGACCGGCCTGGACGCCATGCTGGACAAGGGTCAGGGCCTGGCCGGACCCTCGTTCGAGGTGCTGGAGACCTATCGGATGTTCGCCGACGACCGGGGCTGGAACCGGTCGCTGGAAGAGGCGGTCCGCAACGGCCTGACCGCCGAGGCGGCGGTGGACCGGGTCCGGAACGAGCACCGCGCCCGCTTCGCCCAGGCGCGCGACCCCTATATCCGCGAACGGCTGCACGATTTCGAGGACCTGGCCAACCGGCTGCTGCGGGTGCTGGCGGGCGACAAGCCAGGCGAGCGCGAACTGCCGGACGACGCCATTCTCGTGGCGCGCAACCTGGGTCCGGCGGACCTGCTGGAATATCCGCGCGACAAGCTGAAGGGCCTGTTGCTGGAAGAAGGCTCGGCCGCCAGCCACGCCGCCATCGTCGCCCGCGCGCTGCAGATCCCGTGCGTCGGCCGCCTGATGGGCCTGCGCGACCGACTGTCGGAAGGCGACGTCGTCATCGCCGACGGCGAGACCGGCGAGGCCTATCTGCGGCCCCGCCCCGATATGATCGAGGCGGTCCAGTCGCGTATGGCCGTACGCGACCAGCGCCAGGCTCAGTTCGCCCAGTTGCGCGACACCCCCGCCGTGACCCTGGACGGCCAGCGCATCACCCTGCTGACCAACGCCGGCCTGGCGGTGGACCTGGAGAATCTGAACGAGACGGGGGCGGAGGGCATCGGCCTGTTCCGCACCGAATTCCAGTTCATGGTCTCGGACGAGCTGCCCCGGCTGAACGCCCAGACGGCCCTGTACAAGCTGGTGCTGGACGCCGCCGGCGACCGGCCCGTCACCTTCCGCACCCTGGACATCGGCGGCGACAAGGTCCTGCCCTATCTGGAGGCCGAGCGGGAGGAGAACCCCGCCCTGGGCCGCCGCGCCATACGCCTGGGCCTGGACCGGCCGTCTTTGTTACGGATGCAACTTCGGGCCCTGCTGACGGCGGCGGCGGGTCGAGAGCTGCGCGTCATGTTCCCGATGATCGCCACGGTGGACGAGTTCCGCGCCGCGCGCGAACTGGTCGACGTCGAATGCGCCTGGGCCAAGCGGCGCGGCCGCGCCCTGCCCGCCCTGCTGCGCGTCGGGGCCATGGTCGAATGCCCGTCGCTGCTGTGGCACCTCGACGCGCTTCTGCCCCTGACCGACTTCGTCTCGATCGGCACCAACGACCTGTTCCAGTACATGTACGCCGCCGACCGGACCAATCCCCTGGTCTCGGACCGCTACGATCCCCTGTCGCCGCCCACCCTGCGCGCCCTGCAGACGATCCAGAAGGCCTGCGCCGACACCGGCACCCCGGTCTCGATCTGCGGCGAACTGGCGGGCCGGCCGCTGGAGGCCTTCGCCCTGATCACCCTGGGCTTCACCCGCCTGTCAGCCCCGGCCGGCGGCGTCGGCCCCGTCAAGCGGATGATCCTGTCCGCGGACCTGACGGCGGCGCGCCGGGGCCTGAACAATCTGCTGAATCTCTCGACCGGCTCGGTGCGCAACGAGATCGAATCCCTGGCGCGGAAGTTGAACATCGCCGTCTGAGAGTCTTCGCGCGCGTTCCGTTTTGGGAATCGCCGTTGATGGGGCGGGCATTATGGTTTATCCACAGGACGCATCAGGACTGCCTCCGGGGGGAGGCGAGTCCAGTCACGAAGACATGCTACCGGACGGGTCCGTTTCGAGTACGGAGCGGCTTCAAGCCGTTCCGAGTGTGGGGTCAGGCGTCATGGCGCTGGATGCGGGGCAAGCCCCCGACGAGTTCAAGGCTCATCCTGATTGGAAGGACATTGCGCCCTCCATCGCAGAGTCCGTGACTCTGGGCGACGGCCTGCGCCGGGCGCGCGAGTCGTCCGGCAAGTCCCTGGCGGATCTGTCCGCCGAAACCAAGGTCCATTCGCGGTTCCTGACCGCTCTGGAGCAGAACGACTGGTCCTCCCTGCCCTCTCGGGTTTTCGCCATCGGCTATGTGCGTGGCTATGCGGCCGCCCTGGGCCTCGACGAGCAATTGGCCGTCGAACGGTTCAAGCGCGACAGCCCCGACACCTCGGCTCCGTTGAAGGCGCCCATCGGCATCGCCTTTGAGGATGTGAAACGCTATTCGCCGCGCATCATCGCGGTCGTCGCCGTGGCCGCCCTGGCCATCGTCGGATGGAATGTCTTCCAGCGCATCAATCTGATGAAGGCGCCGCGCGCCTCCGACATCGCCGCCGTGCCCGAGAGCTGGACCCTGGGGGACGTGCCCGGTCAGAACGGTCTGATCGACCTCAGCGCGCCCCGCGCCGCACCGCTGGACCAGACCACGCCGGCCCTCTACATCACGCCCGGCCTGGAGGCCGAGCTGACCGGGATCGATCCCAATGATCCTGCGGTGCTGGCGGCGACGGCGGCGGCCAACAACGCCCCCGTGCAAAAGGCCTTCAACCCACGCGGCGCCGTCTATGGCGCCCCCGCCACCGCCTCCCAGGTGGTGATCCAGGCCAAGAAGGCCGGCGCCCTGGTCGTTCGGCTGGGGGACGGTCAGGCCCTGTTCGCCCGCCAGATGGCCGCCGGCGAGGCCTGGCGCGCGCCGATGGGCGTCAGCGCCACCATCGATGTATCGGATCCGGCGGCCTTTGACGTCTATCTGAACGGCGAACATGGCGGCATCCTGCCGGCTGTCCTGACGCCCCTGGCCCAGTTGAACAGCCGCGCAGAACAGGCCGCCCGCCAAGTGGCGGAGGACCAGGCCCGCCGCGTGGCGCAGGCTCAGGCCGTGCGGGCGGCCCAACAAGCGGCTCAACCCGCCCCTCCCCCCGTCGCGGCGACAAACTGATCGTCGCCCCCGTGGCCCTGACGCCGTCTTCGGCCTATATGAGCCCGTGATGAGCGACCATACCCACGTCCGACCCTGGCGCCATATCGAGCGCCGCAAGAGCCGCCAGATCCGCGTAGGCTCCGTCCTCGTGGGCGGCGACGCCCCGATCAGCGTTCAGTCGATGACCAATACGCCGACGTCCGACGCGGCGGCGACGATCGACCAGATCCGCCAGTTGGAAGAGGCCGGCGCCGACATCGTCCGCGTCTCCTGCCCCGACGTGGAATCGACAGAGGCGTTCAAGGTCATCGCCCGCGAGGCCAGGGTCCCCTTGGTCGCCGACATTCATTTCCACTACAAGCGCGGCATCGAGGCGGCCCAGGCGGGCGCCGCCTGCCTGCGGATCAATCCGGGCAATATCGGCAGTCCCGACCGCGTCCGCGACGTGATCCAGGCCGCCAAGGACCACGGCTGTTCGATGCGGATCGGCGTCAACGCCGGCTCGCTGGAAAAGGAGCTGCTGGAAAAATACGGCGAGCCCTGCCCCGACGCCATGGTCGAGAGCGCCCTGAACCACGCCCGCATCCTGCAGGACCACGACTTCCACGAGTTCAAGATCTCGGTGAAGGCGTCCGACCCCTTCCTGACCGTCGCCGCCTATCAGCAGTTGGCCGAGGCCATCGACTGCCCCCTGCACCTGGGCGTGACCGAGGCCGGGCCGCTGCGCACCGGCACCATCAAGTCGGCCATCGGCATGGGCTCGATGCTGTGGGCCGGCATCGGCGACACCATCCGCGTCTCCCTGGCCGCCGATCCGGTCGAGGAGATCAAGGTCGGCTTCGACATCCTGAAGTCGCTGGGCCTGCGCCATCGGGGCGTCAACATCATCGCCTGTCCGTCGTGCGCGCGTCAGGGCTTCAACGTCATCGAGACGGTGACGCTGCTGGAAGAGAAATTGGCCCATATCTCGACGCCGATGAGCCTGTCGGTCATCGGCTGCGTCGTGAACGGCCCGGGCGAGGCCCTCTATACCGACATCGGTTTCACCGGCGGCGGCAAGGGGGCGGGCATGATCTATCTGAACGGCAAGATCGCCCACAAACAGGCCAACGACGGCATGATCGACCATATCGTCGACCTGGTCGAGCAGAAGGCCGCCGAACTGGACGCGGCCCGGGCGGCGGAGCTTCAGGCGGCGGAATAGACCCGCCCCTCGAGGTTGCACAAGGTTTGATGAAATTCACGCCTGAGTGATTGACCGATCGTGTCGAAAGTGCAACCTCTGCCGTTGGTTCGCCTGGGGAGGCTGAACCTTAATCCACTGAGGGGCCTTATGATTTCCAAAAATTCCGCACGTTTCGGCGTGCGCTTGCTCATGCTTGCCGGCGTGGCGATGTCGCTGCCCGCCTGCGCCACCGTGACGCGTGGCTCCAGTCAGCAATTCTCCGTCCAGAGCACCCCGCCCGGCGCCCAGGTCAGCACGTCGAACGGCTTCGAATGCCAGGCGACGCCCTGCACCTTCCGCATGCCGCGCAAGGACGCCTTCCGCATCACCGTGTCCAAGGACGGCTACGTCGCCCAGACCCATGACATCACCAGCAGCGTCTCCGGCGCGGGCGGTACGGCCATGGCCGGCAACATCCTGATCGGCGGCATCATCGGTGGGGCGATCGACGCCACCTCCGGCGCCATGAATGATCTGAAGCCCAATCCGCTGATCGTGACCCTGCGCACCCCGGCCGAAGAAGCGGCCGCAGCCCAGGCCCCCGTCGCGACGCCGCCCGCCGCGGCCGCAGCCGCAGCCGGAGGCGAATAATGATCCGTCGTCTCGCCGCCGCCGCCGCTCTGGGCGCCCTGATGGGCGTCGCGGCCTGCGCCAGCCCGTCCAACCCCGCGCTCATGACCTTGCCGGCGACATCGGGCCTCACGGCGGCGCCCGGCGATCTCGGCTATCGGTCGGTGACGACAGTCACGGTTTCCGGCGGCCAGAACACCAATCCGATGTGGACCTCCGAGGTTTCGAATGCGGACTTCAAGACCGCGCTGGAAGGCTCCTTAGCGGCCGCCGGCTATATGGGGACCGAAGGTCAGCCCATGACGATCTCCGCATCCTTGATCGACCTGAAACAGCCGATGGCCGGCTTTGACATGTCTGTGACCAGCCAGGTTCGCTATACCGTGATGCGAGCCGACCGTTCCGTCTTCGACGAAACGGTGGCGGCGACCGGCACAGCGACCATGGGTCAGGCCTTCATGGGCGTGGAACGTCTGCGGATGGCCAACGAAGCCTCGATCCGCGAAAACATCAAGGAATTCCTGACCCGCTTCCGCGCCCGCGCGCGCTGATCGGATCAAAGGACGACCACGGCGACGGCGGGTCCCGACCCGCCGTCGTCTTTCGTCTCAGATCACCCTGAACAGCCGCAGGGCCTGATAGCCGGCGGACAGCAACACAACGGCCCCGACGCCATAGGTCAGGATCCGACGGGGCGCGATCCGCGCGATCACCCCGGCGAAGGGCGCGGCGATCAGACCGCCCAGGATGAGGCCCAGGATGGAGGCGGCGTGGGTGGCGACGCCCTTGGCCTCCGCCCAGTGACCGGTCAGCAGGGCGGCCAGGAAGGTCGCCGAAATGGCCGAGGTGACGAAGAACTCCGCCGTATTGGTGGTGCCGATCGCGGCGCGCGGATCGCCCCCCGACCCCACCAGGGTCGTCGTGACCGTCGGCCCCCAGCCGCCGCCGCCGATGGCGTCGAAGAACCCGCCGACGACGCCCAGCGGTCCCGCGAACCTGACCGGGAAGATCCGCGCGCGAGTCTGGCGGGTCGCGCGCCAGATGATCACGCCCCCCATGATCGCCAGGTAGGCGGTGATCCAGGGCTTGACCAGGTCGCCGTCGATGCTGGTCAGGACAAAGGCGCCCAGGCAGCCGCCCACCACCCCGCCCATGGCCAGGGGCACGAACAGTTTCCAGTTTACATTCTTGTTGACCGTGTGAGATCCGGCCGACGCCGCCGTGGTGAAGACCTCTGCGGCATGGACGCTGGCCGAAGCTGTCGCAGGGGGCACGCCGAACGACAGCAGGACCGTCGAGGAGATGACGCCGTAAGCCATGCCCAGGGCCCCATCGACGGACTGGGCCAGGAAACCGACGAGGAGAAAGACGAGGAAATCTTGCATGGCCGCCCCTGAAAATCCGCCCGACGGTGCGTGTTATTTTCCTACTGGGTCAATAGGAGAAGGATTCGACGCGGCTTGCAGAAGGCTTCGCGCCTCGAACACCGCGGCGACGGCGTCGCGCCCATCCTGCAGGACCGGCTGCAACGGGCAGGTCTCGACGTCCGGACAGGTCTCGCAAGGCCCGTGGGCGGTGCGCGACGCGCAGGGCGCCAGGGCCAGGGGGCCTTCCAGCGCCCGGATCACATCGGCGAAACTGATGGTCCCGGCCGGCGCCGCCAGGGCGTAGCCTCCGGTCCGCCCCCGCTTGGACACCAGCAGATTCTGACGACGCAGATCCAGAAGTATGGCTTCTAGGAATTTGCGCGGCGCCGTGGCGGCCTCGGCGATCTCGCCGATGGTGGCGGGGCCGCCGCCCGGCAGGCCGGCCAGATGGATCATGGCGCGCAGGGCGTAGCGGGACCGGTTCGACAGCATGGTCCGTGATCGCGCGACCGCGCGCCGGACGCAAGACGCCGTTCGCCGTCCGGCCCGACCTCATCCCGGCCGGGCCAGCCGGGCCGCCGCCGCCAGGATTTGCGGACCGGTATAGGGTTTCAGCACCAGGGCCTCGGCGAGGGGGGCGTAACGGGTTGCGGCCTCAGCGTCGCCGGAAATGAAGATCACCCGAATATCCCAGCGCCGCGTCAGAACCTCGGCCAATTCGCCCCCGGTCGTGGCGCCGGACAGATTGATGTCCAGCAGCGCGCCGTCGATGGCGTGCAGGGCGGCCGCAGCCTCGGCCGCCGCCGCGCTGTGGAACGGGCCCACCACCCTGTGCCCGGCCTCGGTCAACAGCTCGGTTAGGTCGGCGGCCACCTCGGCGTCATCCTCGACCACCAGAAGGGTCAGGGGCTCCAGATCGCCCCCCACGACGCCGATCTCGGCCGGCCGGGGCGCGGCCCCTTCAGCGGAACCGGATGTCTGGGCCACGATGACCCGACGCAGATCGCGCCAGACCTCGACCGCCGGTCGGTCGCTATCCAGGCCATAGAGGCCCGCCATGGTCTTCAGGTCGCGCGCATCGTCCGGCGACAGACGGCCGCCCGCCGCGGTGAGACGCGCGTCATACAGGCGGCACAGCCGTTCCACGCTGTCGGCGCCGTCCGGAGTCGCGTCGGCGGCCTGGGCGACAGGCTTCGACGGCGGCGGGCGATCGAACATGACGTCCTCCTCACGGCTGATCGGCCGTCAGCTAGTCGTTTGGAACCCTCGGCGTAAGCGCCTCTGACGCCATCGTTATCCAAAATCACAATCCCGGCGCCGACCGTGGTCCCCGCCGACAATCGACATCGCGCCCCTCGGCGCGCTAAGGACGGCCCTCCCTTTCTCCAGGATTGCCCCCTTGCGTCTGCCCCAGGCCCGTCTCGATCAGGTGCTCGACCGTTTCCACGAGGTGGAGGCCCGCATGGGTGCGGCGACGGACGGCGTCGAGATCGTCCGCCTGTCCAAGGAGCACGCCGAGCTGAAGCCCGTCGCCGACGCGGTCCAGGGCCTGGCCCGACTCCGCGCCGAGATGGCCGATCTGGAGGTCATGGCCGCCGATCCCGAAATGGCCGCCATGGCCCAGGACGAGCTGCGCGACCTGACCGAACGCCTGCCGCAGATGGAGCGCGACGTCGCCCTGCTGCTGGCCCCGCGCGACGCCGACGAGAACGCCTCGGCCGTGCTGGAAGTCCGCGCCGGCACCGGCGGCGACGAGGCGGCCCTGTTCGCCGGCGACCTGTTCCGCATGTATTCGCGCTACGCCGCCACGCGCGGCTGGCGGATCGAGCTGGATTCGGCGACCGAAGGGGACGCCGGCGGCTACAAGGAGATCATCGCCACCGTCACCGGCGACGGGGTGTTCGGCCGACTGAAGTTCGAAAGCGGCGTCCATCGGGTCCAGCGCGTGCCGACGACCGAGGCCGGAGGCCGCATCCACACCTCGGCCGCCACCGTCGCCGTCCTGCCCGAGGTCGAGGACGTCGAGATCGAGATTCTGGAAAAAGACATCCGCATCGACACCTTCCGCGCCTCCGGCTCGGGCGGTCAGCACGTCAACAAGACCGACTCGGCGGTGCGGATCACCCACCTTCCGACCGGGATCGTGGCCACCAGCTCCGAGAAATCGCAGCACGTGAACCGCGACAAGGCGATGAAGAACCTGCGGGTCCGCCTGTACGACATGCAGCGCCAGGCCAAGGATCTGGCCCGCGCCGACTCGCGCAAGTCCCAGGTCGGGTCGGGCGACCGGTCCGAGCGGATTCGCACCTACAACTTCCCCCAAGGCCGGGTGACCGACCACCGCATCGGCCTGACCCTGCACAGCCTGCCCCAGATCCTGGAAGGCGATCTGGACCCCATGCTGAACGCCCTGATCGCCGAGGACCAGGCCGCACGCCTGGCGGATCTCGAGGCCGAGTTCGGCTGATCAGCCCAGCACGCCCAGCATGGGCAGGCACAGCACCAGGGCCGTGACGGCTGTATAGCCGGCGAAGGCGTGGACCGACCGGCGACGGCCGCTCAGGGCCGTGGGCTCGGCGATGCGGACGGCGCGATCATTCCACAGCAGATACAGGGCCTGGATCGTCCACCCGGCCAGGAAGGCCGCGACCGCCCAGCCGCTGAGCGCCGCCAGGGCCGCGCCGGAGGCCAGGACCAGCATGGCGCCCAGAGCAATCACCCCGTCCCCGACCTGGTCGGTGACGGACACCGGGATCAGCCCCGACAATGCACGCTGCAAACGCCAGTTGAGCCAGGCCTGATACAGAAGCATCAGCCCGCCCAAGACGTAGAACACCCCTATCGCGCGCGCTGCCCACTCCATGGCGGGAATAAGGCGTCATTCCCGCCCGGGCCGTAAGTGCGGAAAACCCCTTAGTCGGCTGAAAAGGTCCAAGCGGCGCAAACGAGACACAACCGATGATATCTCAGGCTGCGCGCGTCTGCTCGGCCTGGAGCGCCCGGACGACCGCCGGACGACGGCCCATCCGGTCGTAATGGGCGCGTACATACGGAAACTCGGCCACATCCACGCCGTCGCCTTCCAGCCAGCCGGTGAAGGTGAACAGATAGGGGTCTGCGACGGAATAGGCGTCGCCCATCACCCAGTCGCTGTCTCCGTTCCGGGCCAGATCCGCCTCGATCAGGGTGAAACAGTCCCGCATGTTCTGCGCCACCTTGGCCGCCATCGAGGCCTGGGCCGCAGCGTCGTCGCTCCAGCGCGAGGCCCGGCGGCCATGGGCGTGGGCGACGTGGACAGTCGAGGCCAGATAGAGGTTGAAGGCCTGCATCCGCGCAAGGGCGAAGGGCTCGACCGGCGCCAGCAGACCCTGCGGAGCGAGGGCGGCGATATAGGCCAGAATGGCCGGGCTTTCGGTCAGGATTCCCTGATCGGTCACCAGAGCCGGAACCCGCCCCTTGGGGTTGATCGCCAGAAACTCGGGCCGGCGCTGGTCCCCCTGGGCGAAGTCGACCAGGCGGGCTTCGAACGCCAGGCCGGACTCTTCCAGCGCGATATGGCTGGCCCGGCTGCAGGATCCGGGGGCGGTATAGAGGGTCAGCATGATCGGCCTCGTCGGGAAAGAAAAAGGCGACGAGAACCTCGCCGCCTTTCCGTCTCTTACAGGTCCAGCAGGGCCCGCTGCGGGTCTTCCAGCAGTTCCTTGATGCGGACCAGGAAGGTCACGGCTTCCTTGCCGTCGACGATGCGGTGATCATAGCTGAGGGCCAGGTACATCATCGGACGGATCTTGACCTCGCCGTTGATGGCCATCGGGCGCTGGACGATGTTGTGCATGCCCAGGATGCCCGACTGCGGGGCGTTCAGGATCGGCGTCGACATCAGCGACCCATAGGTGCCGCCGTTGGTGATGGTGAAGGTGCCGCCCTGCAGCTGGTCCATGGTCAGGGCGCCGTCGCGGGCGGCCTTGCCCAGGGCGCCGATGCCCTTTTCGATGCCCGCCAGGCTCAGGGTGTCGGCGTCGCGCAGCACCGGAACCACCAGACCCTTTTCGGTGCCGACGGCGACGCCGATGTCATAGTGGTTCTTGTAGATGATGTCCGTGCCGTCGATCTCGGCGTTGACGGCCGGAATCTCGTGCAGGGCCGCAACCACGGCCTTGGTGAAGAAGGACATGAAGCCCAGCTTTACGCCGTGGCGCTTCTCGAACACCTCTTTGTACTGGGCGCGCAGGGCCATGACATTGGTCATGTCCACCTCGTTGAAGGTGGTCAGCTGGGCGGCCGTGTTCTGCGATTCCTTCAGGCGACGGGCGATGGTCTGACGCAGGCGCGTCATCTTCACCCGCTCTTCGCGCGGGCCGACGGCGCGCGGGGCCGAAGGCGCGGCGGCGGCGGCCGGAGCCGGGGCGGCCTGACCGATGGCGGCGATGGCGTCAGCCTTGGTGATATTGCCCTTGGGCCCGGTGGCGGCGATGGCCTTCGGATCCAGATTGTTTTCGGCGACGACGCGCTGGACGGCCGGCGACAGGGTGTCGTTCTTGCCGCCCGAGACCTGGGCCGAGCCGGTGTTGGCCGGAGCGGCGGCAGGCGCCGGGGCAGCGGCGGCCGGAGCCGAAGCGGCTGCGCCCGAACCCGAAACCGAACCGATCTTCTGGCCGGGGGTGACGGTCGCGCCCTCGTCGGCGGCGATGGTCAGGACGCCGTCAGCCGGCGCTGACACTTCGACCGCGACCTTGTCGGTCTCGATCTCGACCAGCAGTTCGTCCTTCTTGACGGCGTCGCCGCTCTTCTTCAGCCACTTGCCCATAGAGCCCTCGGCGACGCTTTCGCCCATCACCGGCACGGTGATGTCGATGCCGGACGCAGCGGCGGCGGGCGCCGCCTTGGCCTCGGCCTTGGCGGCCTTGGCTGGGGCCGGGGCCGGAGCCGCAGCAGCGGCCGCACCGCCTTCGGTCACCGAACCCAGGACCGTGCCGGGAACGACGGTGTCGCCCTCGGCGGCGTTGATGGCGCCCAGGACTCCGTCGGCCGGCGCCACGACTTCCAGCGAGACCTTGTCGGTCTCCAGTTCGACGAGCAGTTCGTCCTTCTTGACCGCGTCGCCGACCTTCTTGGTCCATTTCGCGATGGTGGCCTCGGTGACGGATTCACCGAGGGCGGGGGTCAGGATGTCGGCCATGTCGGGTCCAGCTGTCTCTTTGGGAGTATTCGGTGAGGTGTATCAGGCGAAGGCTTCGTTGGTGAAGGTCTCGAGTTCCTTCAGGTGGCGGCTCATCAGGCCGGCCGCCGTCGAGGCGGAACCGGGACGGCCGACGTAGCGGGCGCGCTTGGAGGCGACGTCCAGCTTGTCGAGAGTCAGCTCCAGCCACGGATCGACGAAGGTCCAGCCGCCCATGTTCTTCGGCTCTTCCTGGCACCAGACCACTTCGGCCTTCGGGAAGCGGGCCAGTTCCTTGCGCAGCGACTGGATCGGCCACGGATAGAACTGCTCCAGGCGCAGGATATAGACGTCGTCCACCGCCTGGCCGTCCTTGGCCTTCTTCTCGCGGGCGTCCAGCAGGTCGTAATAGACCTTGCCCGAACACAGGATGACGCGGCGGATCGCCTTGTCGGCCTTGATCTTGATCCCGGCGACGTCGGGGCGGGTCTGGGCGTCGTCGTGCAGGACGCGGTGGAAGGACGAACCCTCCGCCAGATCCTTCATCGACGAGACCGCCTTCTTGTGACGCAGCAGGCTCTTGGGCGTCATCAGGATCAGCGGCTTGCGGAACGGCCGGTGCATCTGGCGCCGCAGGATGTGGAAATAGTTGGCCGGGGTGGTGCAGTTGGCCACCTGCATATTGTCTTCGGCGCACTGCTGCAGGAACCGCTCCAGACGGGCCGACGAGTGTTCCGGTCCCTGGCCTTCATAGCCGTGCGGCAACAGCATGGTCAGGCCGCTCATCCGCAGCCACTTGCGCTCACCCGAGCTGATGAACTGGTCGATCACCACCTGGGCGCCGTTCACGAAGTCGCCGAACTGGGCTTCCCACATCACCATGGTGTTGGGGTCGGCCAGCGAATAGCCGTACTCGAAGCCCAGCACCGCCTCTTCCGACAGAGCCGAGTCGATGACCTCGTAGTTGGCCTGGCCTTCGCGGAGGTTGTTCAGCGGGATGTACCGCTCTTCGGTCGTCTGATCGATGATGCCCGAATGGCGCTGCGAGAAGGTGCCGCGCACCGAATCCTGGCCCGACAGGCGAACCGGGAAGCCTTCGTCCACCAGCGAGGCGAAGGCCAGGCTCTCGGCCGTGGCCCAGTCCAGGCCTTCGCCCGAGGTGATGGCCTCGCGCCGGCCGTCGATGACCCGTTTCAGCGTCTTGTGCATGTCGACGCTGTTGGGGATGGTCGTCAGGCGGTGGCCCAGGTCGGTCAGCTTGGCCAGGGGCACCGCGGTCTCGCCGCGCAGTTCGTCCTTGGGTGACTGGAAGCCCTGCCACTGGCCGTCCAGCCAGTCGGCCTTCTCGGCGGACCAAGTCTTGCCGGCCTCGAACTGGTCGTCAAGGAAGGTGTCGAACCGCGCAATCTCAGCGTCCACCTCGGCCTGCGTCAGCACGCCCTCGGCGACCAGACGCTGCGAATACAGTTCGCGGGTCGAGGGCTGGGCGCGGATCTTCGAATACATCAGCGGCTGGGTGAAGGTCGGATCGTCGCCTTCGTTGTGGCCGAACCGGCGATAGCAGAACATGTCCACCACCGCGTCCTTGTGGAATTTCTGGCGGTATTCGGTGGCCACCTTGGCGGCGAAGACGACCGCTTCGGGATCATCGCCGTTCACGTGGAAGATCGGCGCCTGGACCATCAGCGCAACATCCGACGGATAGGGCGACGAGCGCGAGTTCCGCGGGCTGGTGGTGAAGCCGATCTGGTTGTTGATGACGAAATGCAGGGTGCCGCCGGTGCGGTAGCCCTTCAGCCCCATCAGGGCGAAACATTCGGCCACCACGCCCTGGCCGGCGAAGGCGGCGTCGCCGTGGATCAGCAGGGGCACGACCTTGGAACGGTCCAGCGCCCATTCGGCCTCGGGCTTGCCGGCGTTGGCCTCACGGATGTCGAACGCCTGTTTGGCGCGCGCCTTGCCCAGCACCACCGGATTGACGATCTCGAGGTGCGACGGGTTGGCGGTCAGCGACAGGTGGACGTGGTTGCCGTCGAACTCGCGGTTCGAACTGGCGCCCATGTGATATTTGACGTCGCCCGAGCCCTCGATGTCGCTGGGCACGGCCGAACCGCCCTGGAACTCGTGGAAGATGACCTTGTAGGGCTTGCCCATCACGGCGGCGAGCACGTTCAGGCGGCCGCGGTGGGCCATGCCCAGCACGACCTCGTCGACGCCCAGATTGCCGCCGCGCTTGATCACCTGCTCCAGCGCCGGGACCATGGCCTCGCCGCCGTCCAGGCCGAACCGCTTGGTGCCGGGGAAACGCTTGTGCAGGAAGCGCTCGAAGCCCTCGGCCTCGATCAGCTTGTTCAGGATGGCCAGCTTGCCTTCCTTGGTGAAGGCGTTCTGCTCGAACTTGTCCGGCCCTTCGAACCGCTGCTGCAGCCAGGACTTCTCCTCCGGCTCGGCGATATGCATGTACTGGATGCCGATATTGCCGCAGTAG
The DNA here is from genome assembly GCF_059415785.1 of Brevundimonas sp. GW821-FHT10A07. Lineage (NCBI taxonomy): Bacteria > Pseudomonadati > Pseudomonadota > Alphaproteobacteria > Caulobacterales > Caulobacteraceae > Brevundimonas > Brevundimonas sp. GW821-FHT10A07. The sequence continues at coordinate 19,584 of NZ_JBWKNX010000016.1, read as the reverse complement.
GTGCGCTTCAGCAGGTCCAGCACCTGGCGGATCGTGCCGGTCTGAAGCCCCAGGACCCCGTCCAGGAAGATCGGACGATCCATGTCGGCGGCGCTGAAACCATAGAATTCCGGCGTCAGTTCCGGGTTTTCGACCGGCTGTTCGATGCCCAGCGGGTCCAGCTTGGCCTGCAGGTGGCCGCGCACGCGATAGCTGCGGATCAGCATCAGGGCGCGAATGGAATCATGGGCGGCGGCGCGGATCGCGTCGCCTGAAACCTCGACCGGCGCGGCCTTGGCCGCTGCAGGCGCCGGCGCGGCGCCGGGCTTCTTCGGATCGGGCTTGGGCGCCGGCCAGCGGCCGTCGAACACGGCGTTCGCCTCATTGGGCTCGGTGGCGGTTCCGCGCCCCCAGGCGCCGGCCTCGGCCGAGGCCTTCACGCTGGCGGCGTTGTCGCGCAACTGGTCGAAGAAGGCTTTCCATTCCGCCGAGACCGAGCCGGGATCATTGGCCCACTTCTCGTGCAGCTCCTCGATATAGGCCGCATTGGACCCGTAGAGGAAAGAGGTCTCGGCAAAGACCTGGTTCAGCCGACCCGCATCGTCCGCCATTGTTCTCGCTATCCCTTGGGCCCCGCCGGACACATCTCCGTGAGGGGCGCGCCCGTCATATAGGCGTGCTTTCCTTATGGGTCATGACCGAAACGGGGCAATTCGGTGAGAAATTGGTCGCAGGCGCAAAGAAAACGCCCCCGGCCGAAACCGGGGGCGTCCAATCCTGCCGAGACCGGCATTTTTCATTCTCCCTCCCCCACGGGGGAGGGGGCGAAGCGAAGCGGAGCCGGGTGGGGCGGGCAGGGCGACGCCCCACAGACCCTCTAAAACTAGACAGGTGCGGCCCCGCCTAGCCGCCCCCACCCCGTCGCTGACGCGACGCCCCTCCCCCGCAGGGGGAGGGAGAGGCGCCTGTGCGCCTTGGCTCCTTAACCCTTCAGCACTTCCACCAGGGTCTTGCCCAGGCGGGCCGGCGATTCCGACATGCGGATGCCGGCGGCTTCCATCGCCGCGATCTTGGATTCCGCATCGCCCTTGCCGCCCGAGACGACGGCGCCGGCGTGGCCCATGGTGCGGCCCTTCGGAGCCGTGCGGCCCGCGATGAAGCCGGCCATCGGCTTCTTGCGGCCCTTCTTGGCTTCGTCGATCAGGAATTGGGCGGCGTCTTCTTCGGCGCCGCCGCCGATCTCGCCGATCATGATGATCGAAGTGGTTTCCGGGTCGGCCAGGAACAGTTCCAGCACGTCGATGAACTCGGTGCCCTTGACCGGGTCGCCGCCGATGCCGACGGCCGTGGTCTGGCCCAGGCCTTCGTTGGTGGTCTGGAACACGGCCTCATAGGTCAGGGTGCCCGAACGCGACACGATGCCGACCGAGCCCTTCTTGAAGATATTGCCCGGCATGATGCCGATCTTGCACTCGTCCGGCGTCAGGATGCCCGGGCAGTTCGGACCCAGCAGGCGCGACTTGGAGCCTTCCAGGCGGCGCTTGACGTTGACCATGTCCAGCACCGGAATGCCCTCGGTGATGCAGGTGATAAAGGGGATCTCGGCGTCGATGGCCTCGATGATGGCGGCGGCGGCGCCCGACGGCGGGACATAGATCACCGAGGCGTCGGCGCCCGTGGCGTCCTTGGCTTCGGCGACCGAGGCGTAGATGGGCAGGGTTTCGCCGTGCGAACCCGTCCAGTTTGTGCCGCCCTTGGTCGGGTGCACGCCGGCGACCATCTTGGTGCCGTGATAGGCCAGGGCCTGTTCGGTGTGGAAGCCGCCGGTCTTGCCGGTCAGGCCCTGGACGATGATCTTGGTGTCTTTGTTGACGAGGATGGACATGGGGTCTCGCTTCTTTGGCTAGGCGGAGAGGAAGGGGTTTTCGACGCGGACCGACCCGTAGGTCTGACCGTGAGTGAGAACTTCGGAATAGAGCACCTTGGCGCCCAGCCGCTCGGCGGCGGCGATGATGGCGCCGTCCCAGTAGGACAGCTGATAGCGGCGGGCGTTGTCGACGCCCGCGACCACCACCTCCGGCGTGATCGGCTGGCAGGGCTTCATGGCGACGACACGGACCCATTCGCGGGCCTTGTCCGGCGAAAGCGGCGGCGCGCCCTTGCGCGTGGCGTTGTTGTAGAACTCGGCGAGCACCTGGCCCGAGGTGCAATAGTCCTCGGTCAGCACGATCTCGCGCGCACGCTCCCACCTATGCCCCGCATGGTCGCGACCAAGAGCGGCGTAGAGCAGAATATTGGTGTCGAGAAAGACCTCAGAACTCGCGATCAAACCGAGGGTCTCCGCTGTAGGTTTCTTCCCGTGTGAGCGGACGCCAACCCTCGCCTCCGCGGCCTTCGGATTCGTCGATCAGTTTCAGCAGCGCCTCGCGCGCCTCGTCCTTTGAGGTCTCCTGCTCGACCAGCCGTGTCAGAAAGCCGCGCACCATCTCGTTGACGCTGGTCCGCTTCATGGCGGCCAGAACCCGCACCTTGTCGAGCAGGTCGTCGTCGATGGCGAGGGTCAGGTTGCGGGTCATCGGCCTACACGGGTTATGTGGAACACATAGGCCGTGGAGCGAGACGGGGCAAGTCAGTCCCTTGTCGGCCAGCGGGGGCTCGGAATATCGAGCAACAATCCCAGCCGCCGCAGAATCCAGGCCTGAACCGGCGTCAGGGCGTACAGTCTCTCGAACAGCGCGGCCTCCCGGCCCGCGGCCCGCGCCTCGGCGTAGTCTGTCTGCTGTCGTCTTCGGCGACGGCCGCACTCGGCCGTATCGCCGACAGCCAGCCGTCGATCCCATTTGGCGCGCCAGCCGTCCAGGCTGATGGCGTCATAATGGAGCAGCCAGGCCCGACCGCCAGCGCCGGGGTCGCGGGCGCGGGCGGCCTTCAACGGAACCCCCGCCCGCTTGGATTCGTGGATGCAGACGGTGATGTCGGCCAGGCCGCGCCGCACGGCGTGCTTGCCCATATGGTGGCCCAGCAGCCCCCGGACGAAGAACTTGCCGGTGCCCGGATAGAGGCCGTGACTCAGCTCGGACCAGAACGGCCCGCTGTAGGACTTGCGGGCCAGACTGGCCCCGTATTCCAGATTGAGATCGTCCCCGGATCGCCAGACCGCCTCGACGGTCTCGAAGATGACGGACTCATAGTCGGCCGGAACCGCCTCCAGCACGGCGGCCGGCGAGACCGCGCCGAACAGCCGCTCGTCTATATCGACGACCAGCAGCCAGTCGGCGGCCAGGCTGCGATAGGCCGCGCCATAGACGACCCTTTGCCGACCCTCGACCGTCGCCGGCCGACCGCCAAGGGCGGACCAGAAGGCGTCGTCACAGACGATCAGCTCGCCTTCAGCCAGGCCCACGGCGTCCGGCGACGGCGCGGCCGCGCCGTCGAAATAGACGCGAACGCGCGCGGCCCCCTTGCGGCGGAAGTGATCGACGAAGGCCGCGACATGCCGCTCCGGCGCCAGGGCCATGGCGACGACTTCGAACACGGCCATCGACGACGTCCGCCTGGGGGCGAGCCGCCGGACCTAGCCGACCGCCGCGACGATCTTCTGGGCGGCGTCGTCCAGATCGTCGGCGGCCTGGATGGTCAGACCCGACTCGTTCAGGATTTTCTTGCCCAGTTCGGCGTTGGTGCCTTCCAGACGCACGACCAGCGGCACCTTCAGACCGACTTCCTTCACCGCGGCGACGACGCCCTCGGCGATGACGTCGCACTTCATGATGCCGCCGAAGATGTTGACCAGGATGCCCTGGACGTTCGGGTCGGCGGTGATGATCTTGAAGGCCGCAGCGACCTTCTCCTTGCCGGCGCCGCCGCCGACGTCACAGAAGTTGGCCGGCTCCTTGCCGTACAGCTTGATGATGTCCATCGTCGCCATGGCCAGGCCGGCGCCGTTGACCATGCAGCCGATGTTGCCGTCCAGCGAGACATAGGCGAGGTCCCACTTGGAGGCTTCGATTTCCTTGGCGTCTTCCTCGGTCTCGTCGCGCAGGGCGCGCATGTCTTCGTGGCGGAACAGGGCGTTGCCGTCGAAGCTGACCTTGGCGTCCAGGACGCGCAGACGGCCGTTCTCCATGACGATCAGCGGGTTCACTTCCAGCATGGCCATGTCCTTCTCGACGAAGGCCTTGTACAGCGCCGGGAACAGCGACTTGCCGTCTTCGGCCGCATCGCCCGTCAGGCCGTAGGCGGCGTTGATGGCGGCGACGTCGGCCTCGGTCACGCCCGTGGCGGGGTCGATGACGATGGTCTGGATCTTCTCGGGCGTGTCATGGGCGACGGCCTCGATGTCCATGCCGCCCTCGGTCGAGACGACGAAGGCCACGCGGCCATACTGACGGTCGACCAGCAGCGAGCAGTACAGTTCGCGGGCGATGTCGGCGCCGTCCTCGATATAGAGGCGGTTGACCTGCTTGCCGGCCTCGCCCGTCTGGGCGGTGACCAGGGTGTTGCCCAGCATTTCCTTGGCGTTCTTGACCACGTCCTCGATCGAGAAGGCCAGGCGCACGCCGCCCTTGGCGTCGGCCGGCAGTTCCTTGAACTTGCCCTTGCCGCGGCCGCCGGCGTGGATCTGCGACTTCACGACATAGAGCGGGCCAGGCAGTTGCTTGGCGGCGGCCTCGGCCTGATCGGCCGAGGTGATGGGCACGCCCTCGGCGACCGGGGCGCCGAAGCCCTTGAGAACCTGCTTGGCCTGATATTCGTGGATGTTCATGGCGACCGCCGCAATCTTTGCTGGGAAGGGTTTGCGGGGCTTATAGGCTCCGCCCCTTCGCAGGCGCAACAGGGGTCGACCATGGTTTTGGTCTAAGCTTCAGTCGACCCAGTCCCGCTTCAGCGTCCGCGAGGCCCCGATCAGCAGGACCGCCGCCAGCACATAGAAGCCCATGCCGGTGTAGATGGCCCACCGCAGGCTCTCTTCCCCGAACCGGGGCGCCAGCAGGTCGCTCATCCAGCCGAAATAGTAGAAGCCGACCGCGATCCCCAGCAGATTGTTCAGCAGCAGGAACAGGGCCGAGGCCGTGGACCGCATGGCCGCCGGGACCAGATGCTGGACCGCCGCCGTGATCGGCCCCAGCCAGGCCAGGTTCAGACCGGTCGGCAACAGGAAGATCAGGAAGGCCAGGACCAGTTGCTGGGTGTTGCTGCCGCCGCCCGGCAGGACCAGGCCGATCAGCCAGGGCGAGTTCATCGCCAGGATGAAACAGGGCGCCGAGATCAGGAAGGCGATGGCCGGGGTCAGGGGATAGGCGCCCTTGCCCTTTTTCGACAGCTTGTCGGCGATCATCCCGCCCAGCCAGATGCCCAGCAGACCGCCGATCAGGGCGATGCCGGCGTAATACCAGCTGGTCTGACGCAGGGTCAGGTCGAAGCTGCGCATGAAGAACAGCGGCAACCAGCCCGCGACGCCATAGCCGCACACCGAGGACGAGGCCGCGCCCAGGCCCAGCAGCCAGAAGCTGGGCTTGCGGATCACCACCGAGGCGGTGCGTCGCGCCACCATCAGCGACACGCCGATCACGCCGGCCAGCAGGCCGCCGAAGGCCAGGACCAGCGGACTGCCCAGGGACACGCCCAGCAACCAGTTCGCCGCCGCCAGGAGCAGCAGCCCGGCGCCCAGACCCAGCATGACCTGGGCCGCGATCCGGCCCGCCCGGTCGGTGCCGACCGGCGCGGCCGCCAGGGCCGCGACCTGGGCCTCGGTCTTGACCGCATCGGTTCCGCCGCGCTGGGGATCCTTCACCGTCAGCCTCAGCAGGGGCGCGACCAGCAGGCCCAGCAGGCCGACGACGATGAAGGCCGTGCGCCAGCCGTAGGTCGCCGCCAGCAGGCCCCCGACCAGGGTGCCCGCCGCCATGCCCAGCGGAATCCCGAAGGCGAAGGCCGCGAGGGCCCGCGCCCTTTGATGGGGCGGGAAATAGTCGGCGATCAGCGAATAGGCCGGGGCGACCCCGCCCGCCTCGCCCACGCCCACGCCCATACGGCACAGGAACAGCTGGCCGAACGACCCCGTCATGCCGCACAGGGCGGTGAAGCCGGACCAGACCGCCAGGGCTCCGGTCATGATCCAGACCCGGCTGAACCGGTCGGCCATCCAGGCCAGGGGAATGGCCAGGGTCGAATAGACCGATGCGAAGGCGATGCCGCCCAACAGGCCGAACTGGCTGTCGGACATGCCGAACTCTTCCTTCAGCGGCGCGGCCAGGATGCCGATGATCTGCCGGTCCAGGAAGTTCAGCATGTAGATCAGGATCAGCACCGCCAGCACATAGAAGCGGTAGCCCGGTCGGTGCGGCGCGGGCGCCTGCGCGTCCGTCAGCGTGTCGGTCGTCATCGGCGTTTCCCTCGACATGTTCTTCTTGTTGGGGCGAGCCTAGCCGCAAGTCCGCCCCCTGCAAAGCAAAGGGCGGCGGCCCGGAGACCGCCGCCCTCCGTCAGGCGTCTTCGGCGATCAGAACCGGTAGGTCAGGCGCGCCGAATAGGTGGTCGGCGGGCCGTAGAAGGCGCTGATCGAGTTGTTGTAGGTCGCGCCCGGGAAGCTGTAGCCCCCGACCTTGTAGCGGACATCGGTCAGGTTGCGGCCGAACAGGCCGACCTCCCACTGTTTGCTTGGCGCGATCCAGACCACGCTGGCGTCGGCCAGGACATAGCCGTCCTGGTCCAGGATGGGGTCCGGCGTGTCGAACAGGTGGTAGTCCGAGCGATAGGACAGCGACGGCGTGACCCGGATCTCCCCGCCCAGGATGTCGCCCCGCCAGGTCATGCCGTAATAGGCCGACCATTCCGGCGAGTTCTGCGGCTCGCGGGTGTCCGAGATATCGACCGGCGTGCCGGTGATCCGGGTGATGAACTCGTCGAACTCGTTCTTCAGATAGCCCAGCGAGAAGTTGGCGGTGATGTCGTCGGTCAGGAAGGCCGACCCTTCCAGCTCGAAGCCGTAGATGGTCGAGGCGCCGGCGTTGTCGACCACCGAGGCGATGCCGACGGCCGGGGCCGTGGCCACCTGCTGGGTCGTGATCTGCTGGTCCTTGTAGTCGGAATAGAAGACCGCCGAGGCGAAATTCATCCGCCGGTCGAAGGCCGATCCCTTCAGGCCCAGCTCATAGGTGGTGACCGTCTCGGGCTGGTAGCCATTGACCGTCTGCGGCACCAGGGCGGCGTCGCCCCGCATGTCCCAGCCGCCCGACTTGAAGCCCTGGCTGACCGAGGCGTAGCCGGTAACCTCCTCGGTGAAGTCATACGAGATGCTGGCGCGCGGCGTGAACTTCTCGAAGCTGTCCGAAGCGGTGTAGTCGGTGCGTGTGGCGAAGATCGGCCGGGCCACTCCGCCGGTGTAGGGCGTCGGCGTGGCGCCCAGATAGAAGAGGCGCAGGACCGAGGCGTCCTTGTCGTCCTTGGTGTAGCGCCCGCCCAGCGAGACGTGCAGCCGGTCAGAGAGGTCGTAGCTGAAGTCGCCGAACACCGAGAAGGACTTTGTGTCCACCGATCCCGCCGCCGCGATGGCCAGGCCCAGATTGCCCGCGATGGTGTCGAAGGCGCCCGAGGAGGTGCCGTCCAGATAGAAGACGCCCGCCACGCCCGACCAGCGATCGCCGGTGAACAGGGCCTGGAACTCCTGGGTGAACTGATCGTCCGAATAGATGGCCGGCACGTCCAGGGTCGGCAGGGGCGTCTGGTCGAAGTCGATGATGGTCTCGGTGTCGCCCGAGCGATAGGCGGTGATCGACTTGAGGGTCAGCATGTCGTTGACCCGGTATTCGCCGGTCAGGGACACGCCCTCGGTGACCACCTTCTGCTCGCCGGTGACGCCGGCGTAGGTGTCATATTCGCTGGCCGGGGGCGTATAGCCGCCGGTGGTCGAGTTCACCTCGCGGTGGCCGTGACGGGGGCTGGAGTCGTCCTCGACCCGGTCCCAGGCCAGACGGAAGAACAGGCTGTCGTTCGGCGTCCATTCGGCGCTGGCGCGATAGGCGGTGACGTCCTTGTCGTACTGGTCCTGGCCGGTGTTCAGGTTCTCGCCGTAGCCGTCGTGCTGATAGGTGGCGACCGCGCCCCCAATCGCAAAGGTGTCGCCGACCGGGACCGAGCCGGACAGCAGGAAGTTGTGCTCGTTATACGAACCGACCTCGGCCCGCGCCGTCAGGCTGGGATCGGCGCCCAGGCGTTTGGTGACGTATTTGATCGCCCCGCCGATGGTGTTGCGGCCGTACAGGGTCCCCTGGGGCCCGCGCAGCACCTCGATGCGCGAGATGTCGAAGATGTCCAGCACGGCGCCCTGCGGCCGGGCCACATAGACGTCGTCGATATAGAGGCCGACGCCGGGCTCGAAGCCCCACAGCGGGTCCTGCTGGCCCACGCCGCGGATGAAGCTGATCAGGGTCGAGTTGGAGCCGCGGGCGATCTGCACCGTGGCGTTCGGCGTCTGCTGCTGCAGGGCCGTGATATTGGTCGCGCCGGTCTGTTCCAGACGCTCGGCGCTGAGGGCCGAGACCGCGACCGGAACGTCCTTCAGCTGTTCGTCGCGCCGCCGGGCGGTGACGACGATGTCCTCGACCATATTGGCCTGTTCTGCATTGGCCGCCTGGGCCGCCGCCTCGGCGTCCTGGGCCGTGGAAGCCCCCGCCAGCACGCCCCAAGCCGCGCCGGCCAGCAGCGCGCACTTCACATGATGTCTCATGATCCTACCCCTTTGGTTGTCGTTTCCAGCCCGTTGACGCTTTTATTCAGCGTTCAATGATTTTCCTGAACCTGACCCGGTTTCCGCCGTCTGTCAAACCCTCCCCCTTCCCCGCGTCACCGCGCCGCCGCTTCGATCCGGGGCGTGGCGCCGTTGCACCGGTGCGACCGCCCGCCTAGCCTGCGGATCATGAGCAAGCTCGACGCCTCGCCCGCCGCCGTCCGCCCCATCGCCGCCGCGCGCCGCAAGGCGGCCGCCGGCGCTCTTCCCGGCCAGGTTCCGGCCCGGCGCGGCCGCCCGCCCAAGGCCCAGGCCAAGGCGGCGGGCGAGACCCGCGACCTGATCCTGGACGCGGCCGAGGACCTGTTCTCCAAACACGGCTTCTACGGCGTCACCATCCGCGAGGTGGCGCGCGAGGCGGGCGTGGACACCGCACTTGTGCATTATTATTTCGGGGCCAAGCGCGACCTGTTCGACGCCGTCTTCCTGCGCCGGGCCCAGGTCTGGAACGACGACCGCGTCGCCGCCATCGACCGTTACGCCGAGGCCGCCGGCGCCGACATGACCCTGGAAGGCCTGCTCGAGGCCTTCCTGCGGCCCCCGTTCGAATGGTCGCTGAAGGGCGGGCCGGGCTGGAAACACTATGCCGCCCTGGTGGCCCAGACCAACGCCAACCCCACCTTCGGGGGCGAGACCATGGCCCGCTATTTCGACCCCGCCATCCGTCGTCTGATCGAGCTGATCGCCGTGGTCCTGCCGGACGCCAGCGAGGTGGACCTGTACTGGGGCTATCACAATCTGTCGGGCGCCCTGACCCTGACCCTGGGCGAGACGGGCCGTCTGGACCGGCTGTCGGGCGGCCTGGCCCGGTCCGGGGATCTGGAGACGGCCGGCGACTATATGGTCCGCTTCGCCGCCGCCGGCTTCCGCGCCGTCGTCGGCCTGTCGCCCCGCTAGCCGAAGAAGATCGCCCACATCAGCCGGCCGGGCAGGAAGGTCAACGCGCCGGCGACGATCAGCCCGCCCACGAACATCCCCGTCATCGCCCGCCGGTGCGCCTGCACCCGGTGACGCCGCGCGGCATGGACCGCCATCGGCAGGCTCACCACCGTCCAGCCGCTGATCAGATGGATGAAGGACAGGCCGGCCGGCCCGTCGGGGTTGATCGTGTGGATGAAGAAGGAACTGACCGCCGTCGTCCCCATGGCCAGCACCCAGGTCCAGCCCAGCGCCCGGTGCAGCCGCGTCCCCTTGATCCCCGCCAATAGCACGATGCCGATGGCCAGGGCCGTCAGGGCCGCCGCCACATGGATCTGGATCGCGGTCGGCGCCGCCGCCAGCAGGCTGAAGTCCGGCGCCCGCAGACTGAGCCCCAGCAAGGCGAGCCGCCCCCCGTCCGCCGCCAGATAGGCGACGATGGGGGCGCCCAGCAGGACCAGGGCGACGATGGACGGGGCGAAACGGGCGAGACGGGCGTGACGAAACAAGGGGAACCTCCGGCGATGTGTCCCGCCGCTTCTGAAGCCCGGCTCGCGGTCGCGCCTCCCGTTCTGCGTCAACGACCACCCCGGCTTCGCGAACGGACGCCCCTTCCTCCGGCCCCGAAATCATGATTTCAGACAGGCGTCCCTCCTTCGAAAGCCGCCATGACGTCTCCCGCCGCCGACCGTCGCCGAACCTTCCTGCGCGGCCTGGTCGTCGCCAGTCTGGTCGGGGTCTTCCTGGCGACCACCGGCGCCTTCGGCAGCGCCAACGCCCCCTATGTCCAGCGCCTGGCCTACTGGGTGCTGATGATGATCCTGGGCGGGCTGTGGGGCCATCTGTGCAGCCGGATCGTGACGCGGTTCATCAATGTGGACGACCGCCCCTGGCTGACGGTGGCGGTGATGACCGCCGTAATCACCGGCCCCCTGAGCGTCATCGTCTGGGCGGCAACCGGCCTGTTCTTCGCCCAGAAACTCTATCCGCTGGCGGCCCTGCCCCAGCTGTTCGGCCCGGTCCTGATCGTCACCCTGGCGGTCACCACCGTCAATGTCTTCCTGGGCCGGGCCCAGCCGGTCCAGACCCACGCCGCGCCCGCCTCCCCCGCGCCGGCCTCGCCGCCTCCGGTCCGTTTCCTGGACCGGCTGCCGCTGAAGCTCAGGGGCGCGACCCTGCACGCCGTCCAGGCCGAGGATCATTATCTGCGCCTGCACACCGACCGGGGCTCGGACCTGATCCTGATGCGCCTGTCCGACGCGGTCGAAGAACTGGAGGGGCTGGAGGGCGCCCGCACCCACCGCAGCTGGTGGGTGGCCCGATCCGCCGTGCGCGGCGTCGACCGCGGCGACGGCCGCGCCACCCTGACGCTGGAAAACGGCCTCAGCGTCCCCGTCAGCCGCCGCTACGCCCGCACCCTGCGCGAAGCCGACTGGTGGTGAAGGCCGGAGCCGGTCAGGGCGCCGGCGCGACTTTCAAGGCCGAGGCCGATGCGGCGCAACCGCTCAGGGTGTCGTCGCCGATCTCGACCCGTGCGGTCAGCGGATAGGTGCGGTCACTCATGCCGTCCGAACATTCGGTGGCGATCAGCACGACATTCATCGCCGCATTCAGGTCGGTGGAGGTGGCGTAGGTGGCGACCGTCCCCTGAACCGTCGCCCCGCGGTTCGGCGCCCGCTGCGTCGGCTGGTCCATCCGGGTGTAGATCAGGGTGTCCGGGGTGATCTCCACGCTCCAGAAGGGTTCGGTCCCCAGGGCCCGCACCGGCTTGCCCAGATCGACCCCTGCCAGAACCGGCGCGGCCTCGGGCGGCGGCGCGGATTCGGGCGCCTTGTCCCGACGGTCGTAGCAACCGACCAGGGTCAGGCCGAGAACCGGCCCGATCAGCAATGTGGTGAGTATGGCGCGCATGACGGACCCCCGCGTTCGGCCTGCAGGTGTGGACGGGGCCGGCCTCGGTCAAGGGGCCGGGCTGAGTTATGGTGGCCGCATGTCGATTCGCCCGACCGCCTATGAATTTTTCGCCGGGGGCGGTCTCGCGGGCCTGGGCCTGTCTGGCGCCGGCCTCTCAGGCCAGAGATGGGCCGGCGTCGACACCGTCTTCGCCAACGACATGGCCCCCGCCAAGGGGCGGGCCTTCGTCGCCAACCATCCCGACATCCGCTTCCATCTGGGCGACGTCTGGTCCCTGCGCCCCGCAGACTTGCCGGGCGCGCCCGATCTGGCCTGGGCCTCGTCGCCCTGTCAGGACGTCAGCCTGGCCGGGGCGCGAGGCGGACTGGAGGCCGGTCGATCCGGCGCCTTCTGGGGCTTCTGGCGTCTGATCCAGGGCCTGGCGGTCGAAGGGCGCGCGCCCCGCGTCATCGTGCTGGAAAACGTCATCGGTCTGCTGACCTCCGGCCCCAAAGACGAATCGGGCCGGGATTTTTCCGCCGTCTGCGCCGCCATGGTCCAGGCCGGCTATCGCGTCGGGGCGCTGGAGATGGACGCCGCCCACTGGCTGCCCCAGTCACGGCCCCGCCTGTTCGTCGTGGCGGTTCAGGAGTCGGCCCTGAACGGCGCGCCCGAGGCCTCCGCCCCCTCTGGACCCTTCCACTCCCCCCGCCTGATCGCCGCCCATGCCCGGCTGCCGGACGCCGTGCGCGCGGCCTGGGCCTGGTGGAGTCTGCCGGTCCCGCCCCGGCGCAATCTGGATCTCGCCGCCCTGCTGGAACCGGATGAATCCGTGGAATGGCTGGACGACGGCGCGGACATCCTCGCCCTGGCCGCTCCGCTGCACCGCGCCCGGATCGAGGCCGCCGTCGCCTCCGGCCGGCGCGTGGTCGGCGCCGCCTATCGCCGGGTGCGGACCGAAGACGGCCGCAAGGTCCAGCGGCTTGAGATCCGGTTCGACGGCCTGGCCGGCTGTCTGCGCACCCCGGCGGGCGGGTCGTCGCGGCAATATGTGGTGGTCTGCGACGGCGGTCGGACGCGGGTGCGTCGCCTGACCGGACGCGAGGCGGCGAGGCTTATGGGCGTGTCGGACGACTATCGTCTGCCCGGCAGCGAGAGCGCGGCGCTGAAATTGATGGGCGACGCCGTCGCCGTGCCCGTGGTGCGCGCCCTGACCGAAGGCCTGCTTCTGCCGGCCCTGAGCTCGCGTCGCACAGCGGCCTGAAGCCCGCGGGGTCGACCCGGCGAAACGCCGGATCGATCATTCAGGCCTGGCTCAGCGCTGGACCCACTGGCCCTGGGCGTTGCGGTACCACTGGCCCGACTGGATGCGCGGCAGCAGCTGGCTTTCGAACATCCGGGCGCCGGCGACATCGGCGCTGGTGCCCGCCTCGGCCGCGCTGCGGGCGTAGGCGGCGCGGCGGCCGGCGTTCATGGCGTCCACGGCGGCGCGCAGGGCGGCGTCGGAGGTGCTGACGCGGAAGCCGACATAGCCGTCGGCCTGTTCACCCACGGTGCCGGCGGCCTTGGCCTGATCGACCAGGGTCTTCTGGGCTGCGGTCTGGGCCAGGGCGGCGCCGCCGAATGAAACGGCTGCGGCCAGGGCGCCGACAGCGAGGAATTTACGAAGGCTCATATCGGCCTGTCCTTTCAAAAGAAGCGAGGCGATCAGAAGAGGTTCGGGTTCTGCTGAAGCAGTTGCTGCAGCTCCTGATCCAGCCGGACGCGGACGTCCGCGTCCAATTTGGCGTAGATCTGGATCGGCGCAACCTCCAGACGGATTGTCGGGGCGCAGGCCGCGACGGCGACGACGACCGCCCCGAGGCCGAGTCCGGCCAACTGGCGCTTGTTGATCATGGCGAGAACTCCGGGTCGGTCAAGGTTGAGAGGTCATTAGCACGCTATCGCGTGAACGGTCGCTGAATGGTTCGACTCACGGCGCTTCGGGCTCAGTCTCGGGCGCGGGCGTCGGCGCTGGCTCTTTCTGACCCTGACGCGCCCGATTGACCGCCATGATGTCGGCGAACAACTGGTTGGCGTTCAGGGTGGTGTCCAGCGTCAGGTCGATCTGGGTGCCCGACGGCAGGGGCAGTTCCCGGTTCAGGAACTCCCGGCTGATCAGCTCGGCCACCGTCAGGCGCAGTTCCTGGCGCTGCGGCGGTTCGTGCCGCCCCCGGATGTGGAACAGGACCGAGATCCGTCCCTCGTCCAGACTGTTCACATCCGCGCTCAGCACGTCGAAGGCCAGATGCTCCATCGCCTGATAGGCCAGGTCCTCGACCATATTGGGCGGCACGTCGGCGCCCCCGCCGCCCGCATCCACATCGGTCAGCACCTCGCGCTGGATCGACAGCCGGCCCGGCTGGACCGCGCCCAGGGCGCCGGCCGTGATCTTCAGGCCCAGTTTCGGGTCCATGGTGAAGGGCAGCCGGCCCGACACCACCGCGTCCAGCATCACCTTGTCGGCGAAACCGCTGTCGGCGACCACATCCCCCAGCTGGACCCGGTCCAGCACGATGACCCCGCTATAGGCCTGGGTCGGGTCCAGCGGCACGACCAGGGGTTCGATGGAGACGGTCCCGCCCCCGGCCTGGACCGACCCGCCGGCGATGCTGAACCCCGCCGCGTCGATGGCGAAGTTCAGGTCCAGGGCCGTCGCGTCGGCCCCGATGTCCAGACTGTCGACCGTCAGCCTCTGGTTCGGCGCCGTGATGATGGCGGGGCTCAGGCTGGTGAATTCGATCTCGCCGCGCGCGCCCTTGACCGGCCCGGCCGGGCTGACGAAGTCCAGCCCCGGCACGCTCAACCGCCCGCTGGACGTCGGCTCGCCGTCCTTGGTCCAGTCGAACCGGCCGTCGAACCCGACGACGCCGGTCGCCGGCGACTGGACGAAGGCCTCGACCAGGGGGCTCAGCATCGAGGGCTGAAGGCCGCCCTCGACGAACCGCACCTCCGGCGCGGCGATATGAACGCCCCCGGCCCCGGTTCGACCGTCGTGGGCCAGGGTCAACCGCCCCAGGGTGGTCGCGGCCGCCTTGCCGGTTCCCTTCAGGTCGAACCCGCCGGTCCAGCGCTCATTGGCCAGGGTCGCCTGGCCGGAAGCCGCCAGGGTCTCGAACCGTTTGGGCGTGGTCGCATCGACCGCCTGGACCTGGGCCACCGTCGCCGTCAGCCCGACCCCCGCCTTGGTCCCGTCCACCACCACCCGGCCCGAGGCCTCGGCGAACCGCATCCCCAGGAAGGGAGCGTCGGCCGACACGCCCTGGAAACCGCCGGCGACGCGCCAGATCCCGTCCTTGGAACTCAGCAGGGGCCCGGCCTCGGGACACAGTTTTCCGGCCACCTGATGGACGTCGTTCTCGTCCAGCTCCAGCCGCTCGACCGTCAGGTCGACACAGTCGGAGGTCGCATAGGTCAGCCGCCCGTCCGCCATGGCCAGCAGACCCCGCGTCCGGGCGTCGATCCCGCGCGCCAGGTCGAAGTCCAGCTGGGCCCGCCCGTCCAGCAGGGCCTCGAACCCGCTGTCCGTCAGCCGCCACTCAGGCACGGCCACGGCCATTTCCGGCAGCCCCCGCCCTCGCGTCGCCGTCAGGATCAGGGCCCCGCCGCCCAACCGTCCCGGTTCGGCCTGATAGGCCCCCGTTCCCGCCTGGGCGACGGTCAGTATTCCGCCGTTGGCCGGCGTCAGGGTGACGGGCCGGGCCAGGGTCACGCTGGTCCCCGCCGAACCCGTGGCGAAGCGGATGGCGGGCGCGCTCAGGGCGAAATCCCCCAGCGCCGTCTTCATCTCGGTCAGCTCGGCGATCTCGTCGGGCCCGACAGGCCCGAACAGGGGCCAGGCGCCGCCCGCCGAGCGCAGGCCGCCTTCGGCCGCGATCCGGATCGCTCCGTCCTGAACCACGTCGAGGCTCAGTTCGCCCCGCGCCTGTTTCAGCATCAGGTCGCCGAAACCGATCCGGTCGAACGCCGCCGTCACCGGCCCGGTCGCCTCGAAGGCCGTATTCCGCCCGCCCATGGACAGACCGTTCGACTGGATCGAAAGGTTCTGCGCCTTGGCCTCGCCGGCCTGGCCAGAGGCGGCTCTCAAATTGAGCGGCGTCTCCAGGCTCCAGCGCACGGCCTCATCCCGCGACACGGTCAACCGCCCACCCGTCGCCGAACCCGCGACCTGACGCGCCGCCAGCCCCGGCCCATCGATCGCCGCCGCCTTCAGGTTCAGGGCGGTCGCGCCTTCCAGCCGGAAGGTCTCGATCCATCCGGCCGTCACGCCGTCGAACCGCGCCGACAGATCCGCGTCCCGCGCCTGCGTCTGCTGTCCGCCCTGGCCCCCGCCCCCGCCCCCGCTTTGGGCGAAGCCCAGCACGTCGCCGACCAGACGGGCGTCGACCACGGCCCGGCCGTCGCCGCGCCGCCTCTTCATGTCGGGATAGGGCAGGTCGCCGGTCAGACTCAGCCGCATCGCCCGGCCGTTCAGGGCGGCGGTCTGGACCCGGTCGCCTTCGGCCTCGACCCGCAAGGCGATCCGGTCGCCGGTCGTCGTCAGATCGACGACGGCCCCCAGGCCGTCAGCCTCGAATTCTCCGCTCTTCAGCGCGGCCCGCGGCATCCTTGCGCTCAAACGCATCAGCTTGCCGTCGTCCACCCGCGCATCGGCCAGCAGTTGAACCGGCCCATATTCGGTATCGAGCCGCGCCCGCCCGCCCTCGACGATCACCAGAGGGCTGCGCGAGTCCGGCCTGGGCGGCCCGCCTGTGAACTGTTCGACCAGAGGATCGAGCGACCCCAGGGACAGTTTTCCCTTCTTCCAGCTGGCCCGCATCACCGGCCGCACCAGTCGAATCCGACTGGGCGTCACCCCCACGCCGGTCCTGGACCAGGGCAGGGCCACGGCGTAATCCACCTCAACCCGCTCGACGGTCACATCCGGATTGCGCGGGTCGCCGATGCGGATGCGGCCGACGAAACCGTCCAGCTCGATCCGCTCGACCTCCACCTCGGCCTGGACGCCCTGACGCTCCAGCCAGCCGACCAGAACCTCGCGCGCGGCGGCGCGACGGTTCAGATAGAGGGCGGCCGCCAGCAGGGCCACGACCACGAACACGGCGAGCAGGCCCAGGCCCAGTCGACGCCGCAGGCCGCCCTTGCGCCTGACGCCTGGGGATCGGTCGGAAGGAGTGGCCGGAACTTCGGTCAAACAGGGACGCCGTGTCGATTGAGAACTGATCGCCGGACCACCATCGCCACCCTCGATGCGAATACAAGCCTCAAGCGTCGCCGACAGGCCCGAACCCTGCGTCCGTCGCAGCCAAGCTGGGCGACAAGAGGGCGAGCCTGCGTGTCAATCGCATGAGTCTGTGAGGCTTTTTCCGCCCACGTCCGGTTCTTAACGGTTTGTAACGGTCTGTCTTCCCAAACTGAGACAGGCAGGTTATAGCCGATGACTTCGCGCTCGGGGTCTATCGGCGCGATTTTGGGTAAAAAGTTTGGCGCCTCGGGCGTCGCAACACGATGAGACCGATGGCTCAGTTCGACCCACGCCGCCAACCTATGCGTCTCGCACCGCATGTCGTGACCGCCGCCGCCGCCATTTCGGTCGCCCTGCTGGCCGGTCGAGTCTACCAACCCGCTCAGGCGGAAGAAGTTCCTGTAATGTCGTCGGCCCAGATGGCCGCCATGGAAGTCGAGGCCTTCGCCGCCGCCAACGCCCCGGCCGGCATGACCGCCCCGGAAGCCGTCCCCGTCCAGATCCGTCGCGGCGAAACCTTCGAGCAGGCCGTGCGCCGCACCGGCGTCGCGCCGGAAGAAGCCAGCGCCGTCGCCGCCACCGTCGCCAACGCCTTCGACCTCGCCGACCTCCGCGCCGGCCTTCGCTTCGAAACCGCCATCGCCAAGCCGCGCGACGGCCGGGGCGACGCCCGCCTCATCGGCCTGACCATGCGCACCGGTCCCGCCAGCCAGCTGACCGTGTCGCGCAGTTTCGACGGCGCCCTGCGCCTGCGTTCGCTGGAAGAAAAAGTCACGCACGAGACCGTGGTCCTGAAGGGCGACGTCGAACGCTCCCTGTCCGCCAGCGCCCGCGAACTGGGGGCCACCGCCTCCATCGTCCGCTCCGCCAGCCGCCTGTTCGCCACCAAGTTCGACATGCAGCGCGACATCCGCGCCTCGGACGAGTTCACCATGGTCTTCGACCGCGACGTGACCGAGGCCGGTCGCACCGTGGGCGTGGGCGACCTGATGTACGCCGAACTGCGCGGCGTCACCTTCTATCGGTTCAAGCCGGCCGGCGCGAAGGAAGCCCAGTTCTTCGACGCCTCGGGCAAGAACCTGCGCTCGGCCATGATGCGCACCCCGCTGCAGAATTTCCGCCGCGTCTCGTCAGGCTTCGGTTTCCGCACCCACCCGATCTCGGGCTACAAGAAGATGCACCAGGGCATCGACTTCGCCGCCGGCTCCGGCACGCCCATCGTGGCCCCCGCCGACGGCGTGGTGGTCGAGGCGCGTCGCTGGGGCGGCTACGGCAACTGGCTGCGCATCCGCCACAACAACGGGCTCGAGAGCGGCTACGGACACCTGTCGCGTTACGGCTCCGGCATTCGCGCCGGCCAGCGCGTCAGCCAGGGCCAGGTCGTCGCCTATGTCGGTTCGACCGGCGCCTCGACCGGCCCCCACCTGCACTATGAACTGTGGCGCAACGGCCAGCGGATCAATCCCGCCGGCGTCCGCACCCAGGAAGGCACCGAACTGGCCGGCGGCGATCTGGCCGCCTTCCGCGCCGAAAAGGCCCGCATCGACCGCATCATCGCGTCCGGCGGACAGAAGCGCCCGGCCCTGCAACAAGCCTCCGCCGACGGCCTGCGCCCCGTTCGGGGCTGATCAAGCCTGACGGCGCGCTTCCTCAACCCGCGCCTTCGCCGGCGCGGGTTTTCTATTGCGCGAACCGCAAAGCGAAGCCGCCGCTGCGCTGTGGTGATCAAATTTAGAGAAATTTGGAAAAGGATGGCGCACCCGGAGCGATTCGAACGCCCGACCCCCAGATTCGTAGCCGACCCAGGCGGCAATCAGGGGCAACCCCCCATCCTCTTGTTCTGCAAGGGGTAACGGGGAAATTGGTCGCTGCCGGTCATTTCCAGAAATCGCCGCGAAATCCCGCCTCTTGGGTCCCATGCGGGTCCCAGAAACGGGCCGGAAAGTTGAGGGTGAAGCGGATGCCTAAGCTCACAAAGCGATTGATAGACGCATTGCAGACGGACGACGCCGAAGCCTTCGTCTGGGACACGATCGTCCTCGGATTTGGGGTTCGGGTCCGACCGTCAGGCACGAAGAGCTACATCCTCAAATATCGCATGGGCTCGGCCGTCCGCCGCCACACCCTCGGCCGGGTCGGGAGTCCCCATACGGTCGAAGAGGCGCGTGACGCCGCGTCCGAAATGCTGCGTCAGGTCAAGGCGGGGCATGACCCCATGCAGGCCAAGCGGGCGTCCAATGAGGCGATCACGGTCAACGAACTGATCCAAGCCTACCTCCATGAAGGCCGCATTGCGAAACCCAACAAGCGGGAGTCGTCATGGGCCGGCGACGCCTCCGTCCTGAACCGGCACGTCAGCCCCCTTCTGGGTCATCGTCTGGCGCGTGACCTGACCCGCCGCGACCTGGAAAAGCTCCAAGCCGATGTCCTCACCGGCAAGACCGCCAAGGATGTTCGAACCAAATCACGAGGCAGAGCCATCATCCGAGGCGGCCCCGGCGCTGCTGGTCACACCATACGAACCACAGCGGCCATGCTGTCGTGGGCCGTGATGCAGGACATCTTACCGTTCAATCCGGCGATTGGCGTTCAGAAGATCACAGCCAGACGCCGCGAGCGCTTCCTGACAACGGTTGAAGCCAAGCACTGTGGATCGGCGTGGAAAAGGGACCCCGTTAGCGGTGTGATCGGCGTCGAATAAGGACCCCTCATTCCTGAGGTC